>NZ_JBYSZI010000066.1:0-31803 GCF_058787075.1 Cupriavidus sp. FW305-46 | reverse complement strand
CCCCCGCCCCCCCCCCGGCCGAGGGATTCACTTGCGATCCATGAATTCCTGGATCTTGCGCTGTTCCCAGTCACGCCCGCGGCGCGACAGCCGCATCCATACCAGCAACCCATGCACGGTCAGCGCCAGGCCCCAGGCCAGGGTCGTGGTCAGCGGCCATGGCCAGCCGGTGGCGGCGTAATGCGACCACCGCGGCGACGGAAAGTAGAAGAAGCGGAACCACAGCCAGCCATTGACGACAGCGTAGACCAGCAGGTGGATGTACCAGCCGCGCAGGGCGTGCACCATGCGGCGCGCGCGCCAGTAGGCCATGGCGTTGGGGTCGTCGTTGGGAGGGAAGGCGTGGTGCATGGGATACCTCGTGATCAAGATGGTTGGCTTGCGTCAGGTATAGGCCATCGCCAAGCGCCGCTCCAGGCCCATGGGCCGAATCGACGGATTTCGTTCGCCGGTGGGCGCGCGGACAGCGCGAATGTCGGCGGGTCCGACCCCTCCATGCCCCCCGACTTCTTGCTGCTCTTGACCCGTCTCGCCGGGAATACCCGCATAGGAAAAGCCCAGTCCTTCACCATAATCATAGTAATTATGATCATAAATACGAAGCGATGGATTCCAAGCCGACCCCGCAGATAGAGGGCAGCAGACGCGTGAAGCGTTCGGACCAGGTGGTCAACGATATCAAGCGCTGGATCGTGCAGACGCACCAGAAGGTCGGAGACAAGCTGCCGCAGGAAGCAGCGTTGATCGAACAGATGGGCGTCGCACGCGGGACGGTGCGTGAGGCGCTTGCCTCGCTGCAGGCGCAGGGGCTGGTCAAGGTCAGCACGGGGCCGAACGGCGGTGCCACGCTGACGCAGCCGCCTTATGAGCGATGCCTGGAGGCAGTGTCCAACTTCCTGTACTTCCAGTCGGTCGACATCGTCACGCTTTACGCCCTGCGCCGCGCGGTTGAGCCGGAGCTGGCAGCCAACGCCGCCTTGCGCCTGACCGATGCCGACATCGCCGATCTCGAAGCGCTGGTCGGGCTGAGCCACCCGGAACACGGCGGCAGCACGGACTGGAACGAGCGGCGCGAAGCCGACCTGCTGTTCCACGACCGCCTGGCCGATGCCTGCAGCAGCCCGATGCTGGCGTTGTTCTGCCGCCTGCTCAACGACATCATCCGCCGCGTCATCGTGGTGCGTAATGCGCAGGATGATTTCGACGACTTTGATGAAGAGATCTTCCACAGCCACAACGCGCTGATCGAAGCCTTCCGGTCGCGCGACCCGGAGCGTGCGCGTGCCCTGATGCAGGAGCACATGGAGCATGCCGAATCCTTGGCCCTGGAAGCCGAGTCCCGGGTGGACCGCGGGAGCTTGCTGATGAGCCCGGTCGACTGATCCCCTGACGCGCTAGCGTCCCCCTTTTTCTGCACACCCAACCGCCATCGTGGCATCCGACACGGCGGGTGGGATTCCTATTGCCTGAATCCTGGGAGCCTTGACGTGAAACCTGCTGAATTGCTTTGGCGCTGGAGCGCTGTCGATATTGCCGATGCCGTGCGGCGGCGCGAGATTTCCTGCCGCGAGGTCACGGCCAGCGTGCTGGCTCGCATCGATGCCCTTAACCCTCGCCTGAATGCGTTGCCGGAGGTGCTGGCAGAAGAGGCGCTGGCCAGCGCGGATGCCGCGGACCGCCAGGTCGCTGAGGGCGCAGAACTGGGGCCGCTCCATGGCGTGCCGGTCACGATCAAGATCAATGTCGACCAGGCAGGCCATGCCACCACCAACGGCGTGATTCCGCTGAAGCACAACATCGCGCGTGAGGATGCCCCCGTGGTCGCGCACCTGCGCAGTGCCGGGGCCATCATCGTCGGGCGCAGCAATACGGCTACCTATTCCTCGCGCTGGTTTACCGACAACGGCCTGCACGGGCGCACGCTGAACCCGTGGGATGCGGATATCACCCCCGGCGGCTCCAGCGGCGGTGCCGCGTCCGCGGTCGCTTCCGGCATGGGGGCGCTGGCGCATGGCAATGACATCGGCGGCTCCATTCGCTATCCGGCCTATGCCTGCGGTGTCGCCGGCTTGCGGCCGACGACGGGGCGGGTGCCCGCGTACAACCCGTCGGCCACTGCCGAGCGCAGCATCACGCCACAACTCATGTCCGTGCAAGGGCCGCTTGCGCGCAGCATTGCCGACCTGCGGCTCGGCTACCACGCCATGGCCCGTTATGACGGGCGCGACCCAGCCTGGGTGCCGGTGCCGCTGGAACTGCCGCTGCCGCCGGGACCGATCCGCGTGGCGCTGTTCCGGCGTTGTCCGGGCATTCCCGTCGATCCCGCGGTCAGCGCAGCGCTGGACAGTGCCGCGCAATGGCTGCAGCAAGCGGGCTACGCCGTCGAGGAAGCCAGCCTGCCTGATTTCATGGAAGCGGCAGCGCTGTGGCGCACGCTGACGGTCGACGACAGCCGCCGCAACATCATCGCGGGCGTTGACCAGCATGGCGACGAGGCCATGCGGCAAAGCCAGCGCAACATGCTGGACGGGATGCAGGAAACCGACCGCGATGGTTTTCTGGATGCCCTGGCACGGCGCCAGGCGATTGCACGAAGCTGGTCGGTGTTCATGCAAACCTATCCGCTGGTGCTGATGCCGGTGTCGTGGCAGCGCCCGAGCGTGCAAGACGCGGATATCCGCACGCCAGAAGAGAACCGGGCCTTGCTGGACGCACAGAGCCCCATGCTGGCAACAGCGATGCTCGGCATGCCGGGGCTGTCCGTGCCGACGGGCATGGCCGGCGGCGTTCCGGTCGGCGTGCAGCTGATGGCATGGCGCTTCCGCGAAGACCTGTTGCTGCGCGCCGGCCAGGCGATTGAAGACGCGGCGCGTTTTACCCCTTACACCGACGTGCAAACCGGCATCTAGACCCAGGAGCTTCCCATGAACGAACGCAAACCTGCTTACGCCCCACGGCTGTCGCGCCGCGCCATGCTGGCCGGAACCGCCGCCGCCCTGTGTACCGGTGGCCTGCTCTCCAGGGCCGCATGGGGGCAGTCTGTATCGCGCATCATCGTGCCGTTTCCGCCGGGCGGGCCGGCCGACTACATGGGCCGCCTGCTGTCCGAGAAGCTGAAAGACGCCATGGGCCGCACCGTCATCGTCGACAACCGGCCCGGTGCCGGGACGCGCGTGGCGGCCGAAGGGCTGAAGAACGCCCCGGCCGACGGCACCACCGTGCTGCTGGCCCCCGTCGATCCGATGTTCATCGGGCCGCTGATCTACAGCAATATGCGTTTCAATCCCGCCACCGACTTCACGGCGATCACCGATGTGACGGGCGTCCAGTTCGGCATTGCAGTCAGCGCCAGCTCACCCATCAAGACACTGGCCGACTTCGTCAAGGCCGCCAGGGCCAAGCCGGCTGACTATTCGATCGGCATCAGCACGGTTGGCACGCTGCTGCATTTCCTTGCCGTGGAGTTCGTCAGCCAGTCCCGCGCCGGCAGTACGCTGGTACCGTATCGCGGTGGCGCGGCGATGGCAACGGAAATGATGGGCAACCAGATCGCGGCAGGCATGGACGCCATCACGACTTTTACCGAACTGCATCGCGGCGGCAAGCTCCGCGTGCTGGCCGTGGCAGGGGAAAAGCGCGCCGATGCCTTGCCGGATGTGCCTACGTTTGCGGAGTCTGGCTTTCCCAACCTTGTGACCTCGTCGCGCTACCTGCTTTATGTCCGCGCCAACACGCCGCCCGACGTGACCGCGCAGTGGTATCAGGCCGTGCGCAAGGTGCTGGCCATGCCGGACGTGCGCGAGAAGCTGGCGCGCGCTGGCTATGACATCTTGCCGGGCGGCACTTCTGATGAGGTTGCCAGGTATGCGAGCGCGCTTTCGGCACGGTGGACGCCGGTGATCAAGGCGTCGGGTTTCAAGGGGGATTGAGAGGAATTTCGTAGCCGCAGCCAAACTCGGCTGGAGACGATTTCCATTTGTGCCAGCTAGCTGGGGAATTCCTGCGGCACCCTCCTCCTGTAGGGTGCCGCTTTGTATTAAGCATGTCTGTCCCAGTGTCGTAATTAGCCTCAGAAGACAACCTGGGCGGCGCCAAGGGAAAGTGCCAATGGCGCCGCATCGTGCCGACTGGCGCAATTGCTGTGGGGCGCAGCCGCTCAGGCTGTGAGCCATACACCCGAGCGTATCCAGCCATGACCTCCTCCTCTTTCCGCGCCCGCCGCCTGTGGCTCGCCACAGGCGTTAGCCTGGCACTCTCCGCCTGCGCCCCGATGATCGCGACCACCCCGGCAACAGTGGAGCTCATGCAGCCAGCTGCCACGGCCAAGCGCGTCCAGCTTCTGGCGCCGGCGCAGGTCAAGCTCGACACCGGCTATTCCCGAGACCTCGCTGCCAAGTCGACCTGGTCGCAGGTCGGGCGCCTCCCGCAAGGCGATGTCTACCGCCCCGTCGGCACCATTCTCACAATCGAGGGCCGCCACGTTCATGAGGCCTACCTGGTCGTCCGCAACAAGACGCTGGTGGGCTTCTATCTGCCTGGGGAGCAGAACTACTCCCCGCTAACGACAGCAGTACCTTTGAACTTGGGAGAATCGGAATGAAACGGGTTGCGCGCATGCTGATCGCCGGACTGGCGGTGTCATCGCTGCTGGCGGGATGCGCTTCGGGCGTGAAGCACGCCGAGATGGCGGCTTCGATGCCCACGCTGAAGCCGGGCGAGGGTCGGATTTATTTCCTGCGTTCGGCGTCGATGTTCGGGGCGGCTATCCAGCCGGATATTCGCCTGAATAGCCAGGTCGTTGGCGAATCCAAGCCCGGCGGTTTCTTCTTCGTGGACCGCACGGCCGGCAAGTATGTCGCGGCGGCCTCGACCGAAACCGAGAAGACGCTCAGCTTCGTGCTGGATGCCGGCGAAACCAAGTACGTGCGCAGCTCCCCGTCGCTGGGGCTGATGGTGGGCCGCGTGGTGCTGGAGCTGGAAACGCCGGAGAAGGCGAAGGAGGAACTGGCTTCGCTGAGCTACACCGGGGACCAGGTGAAGACTGCGGCGAAGTAAGTGGATTGACTCAGCCGCGTTGCGGGCTGAGTCGCGTTGACGACGCCGGTGCGTCGTCAATTGACCCATCGGAATTCCGCATGGCTTGCAGCTCAGCGCGGGCATATCAACGTAGGCAAGGCACCTCCTCGTGATCTTGGCAAAGCAGGGTTGCGTCGTCCTTTTCATTGTAGTAACGTAACTACATTGAAGTGGGCGGGAGTGCCATCATGACGATCACAACCCTATCGAGCCGAGAACTCAATCAGGACGTGACAAGAGCCAAGAAGGCGACGAAGGACGGTCCGGTCTTCATTACGGACCGCGGCAAACCGGCGCATGTGCTGTTGAGCTTCGAGGAATATCAGAGGCTCACCCAGCAGCGCCGCAACATTGCAGACGCACTCGCGATGCCCGGCGTTGAGGACATCGAGTTCAATCCGCCACGTGCCAACATCAAATTCCGGCCCGCTGATCTCACATGATGTTCGTACTCGATACCAATGTCGTTTCCGAACTGCGCAAGGTCCGAGCCGGTAAGGCTGATGCAAACGTTGCAGCCTGGTCTGCCAGCGTTGATGCAGCTTGGCTCTTTGTGTCGGCGGTCACCATCATGGAACTGGAAACCGGTGTCTTGCAAATCGAGCGGCGGGATGCCCGCCAGGGTGCGCTGCTGCGGGCGTGGCTGGACCACCATGTATTGCCCGAATTCGCAGGCCGCGTTTTGCCCATTGATACCGCCGTGGCCCTGCGTTGCGCTCGGTTGCACGTACCAGACCGGCAATCGGAGCGGGATGCGTTGATTGCCGCCACAGCAATCGTGCACGGTATGACCGTCGTTACACGAAATGTCGCCGACTTCATGGCAACTGGCGTCAGCATCCTGAACCCTTGGGAGGCCTGATCGTAATTCGCCGTCGTTTCCCAGTTGCCGAAACTATAGAAGTTCTCGCCCCTGAGTCGGCAGCCGGCGGTGAAGGCGCTTTTCGCGCGCATCGCTTCTTATGCCGTAATGCCTTCGCCACTGCCCTGTGACTCGACCTTAGACGCCCACCCGGATTTCGCCGCGCGTAGCACGACACCCAACCGCAGTGCCGCAGCCCGAAAACCACACCCCAATCCCACAAACCGCTAGCCCCCGCCAATCGGCCATGAGCCTATTTTTATGGGTTGAAGTGTACTGAGTTGGCGCGCTCCCACGCTCTGCGATTGGTGCATACGCTGCGAGCCGACACCAGGGGTGGGAGAGGCTTCCCGACTTCACTGTCAGCGCCTTTGCCGGGAAGCCATCCCCGTTAAGACGCAGGCAGCTCATCCGCCAACACACTCTCCAGCTGCGCTTTCACCAGCCCCAACAAGCAAAATGCACTAAAGCAGCCCTCGAATTGCACACTTTGCTGTTCCAGCAGGGTAAGCACACCATCCATACCAGCCGAGACTGACTGAAGGCTGTACCGCGCCGTGGATAGATCGATTTCCGACATAGGACCTCCTATCGTTGAGTGAAGGTCCGCCGCACGACGTTAGGGGAGGGCGGCGGGCCTGACGACGAGGGTGGAAAACCGGTGCCAAAGCCAATGCCGGTCAGCCTTGCGGCTACCTCGCCCGGCCCGCCATAGCAGGATGGCTTGCTCGTATGGGCGGGACCGATCGTCAAGTACGACCGGTCCGGCTTTGGCATTCGAGTTTCCACACTCGGTCACCGTTGTTCGATGACAGCCCCAGTCTCTCGCGTCGCGGCGCTCGACTCGATAAGACACTTCGCATTCCCACACGGACGCCGCATCCTGCCCGACCCCCGCCCGCCCGCAAATAGCCAAACGCCTAAACCACCCTCCTCAATCCACCAGCGTCGCCAATGCCTCCCGCGCCTCCCGGCGCAACTTCTCCAGATCCAATCCGACGATCATCCCATCGCGCACTACCTGACGCCCGCGCACCAGCACATCCCGCACCGGCGTAGGCTCGCCTGCCGCCACTGGTGCCGTGCCGATGTCATGGAAGCCATGGAACCGCAGCCCGCTGACGTCATAGATCGCCAGGTCGGCAGACTGCCCTGGCGCGAGCGTGCCGATTCCCGGCAGCCCCAGCACCTGCGCACCGCCTGCGGTGCCCCAATGGATGACTTCTTCCACGCGGGTTTGCGCGGCCCCGCCCAGCGCCCGGTGCACCAGCCACGCGAAGTTGGCTTCATGCACCATGCTGCCCGACTCGTTGGATGCCACCCCATCCACGCCCAGTGAGATCGGCACGCCCGCATCGGCGATCGCGCGCACTGGCGCAATACCGCTGCCGAGCCGCGCATTGCTGACAGGGCAGTGCGCCATGCCGGTGTTGGTCACGGCGAGCATGCGGATCTCTTCGGGATTCACGGTGACCAGGTGCGCGAACCAGACGTCAGGCCCCAGCCAGTCGTGGTCGGCCACGAACTGCACCGGCGTGCACTGGTACTTCTCTCGGCAGAACTTCACGTAGTTGTCGGTCTCGGACAGGTGCGAATGCAGCCGCAGGTCCATGCCGCGACCGAAGGCGGCCAGCTCGCGCAGCAGGGCGGGCGGCAGGGAGAAGGTCGGCGTAGTCGGCGCGACCACCACGCGGCGCAGGCCATCTGCTGAGGCATCGTGGTAGCGGGCCTTGAGCCGTTCGATATCGGCAAGCATCTCGTCCAGCGTCTCCGGCACCAGTGCAGTCGCGCGCATGCCGGGGTGATCTGAGGCTGACTGGATGGCGCCGCCGCGGCACAGCACCAGGCGCATGCCAAGCTCCTCCGCTACCTCGAACAGCACGTCGCCGGTCTCCGCCCCATGGCCGTGGTGATACAGGTAGTGGTGATCGGCGCAGGTGGTGGTGCCGGACAGCAGCAGTTCGGCCATGCCCAGTCGCACGGCGGTACGAAAGATCTCCGGCGTGAAGCGCGCCAGGCGCGGGTAGGCGACGGAGGCCAGCCATTGTTCCAGCCCCACGTTCATGCCGCTGGGCACGGCCTTGAGCAGGTTCTGGAACAGGTGGTGGTGGGTGTTGACCCAGCCCGGGTAGACCACGCAACCGGTGGCGTCCAGCACAGCCTCGCCGTCGTGGCGCGGCAGGGCTGCACCGATCTCGGCGATGCGGCCGTCGCAGATGCGGATGTCGGCGGCGCCCGCTCGCGCGGCATTGCCGGTGCGGCCGGTCATCACGGCGGCGGCGTTGCGGATCAGCAGGTCGCCGGCGGGCGCGGCGCTGGTGGTGTTGGTGTTCTGCACCATGTTTCAGACCCCTTGGACGTTGTCGGCACTGGCGGGCAGCTCGTCGGCTTCACGGGCGGGCACGCCATTGAGAATCAGGTTGAGCAGCACGGAGACCACGCAGGCGATGATCACGCTGCTGTGGACAAAGGGCTGCAGGAAGCCGGGCAGCTTCTCCAGCATGCCGGGCAGCATCACGGGCATCATCGCGCAGCCGAGCGTGATGGAGACGATGGAGAGGTTGTTGGGATTGCGGTCGTATTCGACCTCTCCCAGCGTCTTGATGCCGGCGGCCACGACTACGCCGAACATGACCATGGTTGCACCGCCCAGCGCCGCGGCCGGGATCGAGGCAAACAGCGCGCCGATCTTGGGCACCAGCGCCACGGCGCACAGCATCGCGCCGCAGGTGGCCACTACCCAGCGGCTGCGCACGCCGGTGACGATGACCAGGCCCACGTTCTCCATGAAGGCGATATACGGGAACGCCGCGAACATGCCGCCGATGGCGCTGGCCAGGCCGTTGGCACGCAGGCCGCGGGTGGCATCGCGCTCGGTCAGGGGGCGCTTGACGATATCGCCGACGGCGATGAACAGGCCCATCGATTCCACCATCTGCACCACCATCACGATCACCATGGTGGTGATGGCGCCCACGTTGAAGGTGGGCATGCCGAAGGCGAACGGCGTCACCATGGTGAACCACGGCGCGCGCGCGACTTCATCGAAGCTGCCCATGCCCAGCATCCACGCCACCGCGCCGCCGACCAGCAGGCCGATCACCACGGACAGGTTTCGGATCAGCTCGCCGCCGTGCCGGTTGATAAACAGGATCAGTGCCACTACGCCGAAGGCAACGATGAAAAAGATGGGAGCGCCGAAATCCGACGCGCCCCTTCCGCCTCCAAACCAGTGAAACGAAACCGGGAACAGCGACAGGCCCACCGCGGTGATGGTGCAACCGCTGACAACCGGCGGGAAGAAGCGCTTGAGCTTGCCAATGATCGGCGCAAGGAACATCGCGATCACGCCCGCGGCGATGATGGCGCCGCAGACGCCGTTGAAGCCCAGCGACGGATCGGTGCCGATGGCGATGACGGGGCCCACGGAGCTGAACGCCACGCCCTGCATCAGCGGCAGGCGCACGCCGAACTTCCAGAAGCCGACGGTCTGCAGCAGGGTGGCGATGCCGGAGGTGAACAGCGCGGTGCTGATCAGCATGGTGGTCTGCGCCGGCGTCATCTTGAGCGCGCCGGCCACGATCATCGGCACCGCGATGGCACCGAGATAACTGACCAGCATGTGCTGGAAGCCGAGCGTCGTCATGGCGCGTGCCGGCAGGACCTGGTCGACGGGGTGAACCGCTGCTTGCATGATGTTGTCTCCTGCCGCGTGCTGGGGGAAAGTGCGCCATGCCGGCGGCGGCTGGCCCGGTCTGTTGGTTGCCGGGCTCGGTCCGTCACGGTGCCATGCGCGGCGCATGGCCGACGCATGCCTTGCACAGTAGTGATGCGTGGCAGGCCGTCATAGCGTTATTGCGAAGACACTGGCACCGGGCCGCAATCGCGCTTGCAAAATGCGCGCCCGGGGCATCAGGGGTTTCCCTTGGGTTGCGTGAGGGCGGGGGTGGCCATAGGATGGATGCGCTTGCCACGGCCGCTGGTTTGCTCCCCTCTCCCGCGCGCGGGAGAGGGGAGAACGCCGCCGGATGTTGATGCGTCGGTCGCGGTTGATCCGTTCACTTCTTTCTCCAACGCCATGTCACCCACCGCAGGATGGTTAGCTGCAGCCTCCCGCTCGCCAGTCAGCCGCGGCGGTGACCTCGACCGCATCCAGTCGCTGTCCGGCCGCGTGTTCGGCCCTACGCGGCTGCGCGCGACCGAGGCCGATGCGGCGCTCGATGCCCGTATCGACACCAGCACCATCGGCCGGCTGACGCTGGTCACCATTGCCTATAACCAGGCAGTGCAGATCGAGCCGCAGCCCAACAAGGATGAGTTCGTGATCCAGACCGTGCTGGCGGGTACGTGCCGCGTGGAGACCCCGCGCGGTGCGATGCTGATGCCGCCGGGGGCGACCTTTGTGTTTTCGCCCACCGTGCCGGCCACGTTGTCGCTGGATCCGGGCTGCGAGCGCTTCAGCGTGGTGATCCGCCGGCAGCTGATCGACGAGGCGTTCCGCCAGCAGTTCAGCTTCGAGCCGCCGGTGCCGATTGAATTCGACATGCAGCCGGTGGCGGACGATGGCCGTGCCGCGCGCTGGCAGGCGCTGGTGAGCTACCTGCGCGCGGAAACGCGGGTGCGGCGCGAAGGCAGCGGCGTGCCGGCGGTGGATGGCAGCATCGAGCGCATCGTGCTGTCGACACTGCTGCTGGACCGCTTTGCCGCGGATGGCAATATGCTGCCGCGCCGGTTCGAGGCTGTGCTGCCTGACTATGTGCGCAATGCCATCGCCCACCTGCGCGCCAATCTTGACCAGCCGCTGACGCTGGAGCAGATCGCCGCGCATTGCGGCGTATCGGCACGCACCTTGCAGCTGGGTTTTCGCAAGAGCAAGAACACCACGCCGATGGAGTACCTGCGTCTGCTGCGCCTGCATGGGGCGCGCGCCGATCTGCAACGGGCACGGCAAGAGAAGGGGATGGTCAGCGCGATTGCGCTGCGGCACGGCTTTACCCACCTGAGCCTGTTCTCGCGCGAGTACCGGCGCCAGTTTGGCGAGCTGCCGTCACAGACCTTGCGGGCGGCAGCGCAGCAGGGGGGCTGACGGCGAGCCAGGCCCCTGTTGCTCAGGACCTTCAGCACTCAGATCGTGCCCGCGGCCGCCAGGGCTTCGATCTCTGCCTCGTTCATGCCGAGCGACTTCAGGACAGAAGCAGAGTGCTCGCCGACTGCCGGCACATTCCCCATGGCAGCCGGTACGCCCGACAGCGTTGCCGGCGGCAGGAGTGCCTGGATGGCGCCACCCGGCGTCTGGACTTCCCGCCAGCGATTGCGTGCGGCAAATTGCGCGTGCTGCCACACATCATGCATGTCGTTCAGGGGCGAGTTGGCAATACCCCCGCGATCGAGACGCTTGACCAGCTGCTCCCGGGTCATGGAGCGGAGATGACTGGCGATCTCCTGGTCCAGCGCAGCGCGATTGGCGACGCGTTGGAGATTGGAGTTGAAGCGGGCATCCGCCGCCAGGGCCGGGTCCTCCAGCACCTCGGTGCAGAAGCGCTGCCATTCCCGTTCATTCTGCAGCCCGAAGATGACGCTGGCCCCATCGCCGGTCTGGTACTGGCCATAGGGGGCGATACCCGGATGCGCAACACCGTTGCGTGCGGGCGGCGTGCCGCCATAGTGAGCGAAGTTCAGCGGATATGACATCCATTCGCTCAACGCCTCGAGCATGGTGACTTCAACCCTGAGGCCGGCGCCAGTCCGTGCGCGCTGCAGCAAGGCGGACAGGATGCCGGTATAGGCGTACATGCCAGCGGCAATATCCGCGATGGAAATGCCGGTGCGCGACGGCGCAGGGTCCGTACCGGTTACCGAAATCAGCCCTGCAGCGGCCTGGATCAAGAGGTCATAGGCCTTCTTGTTGCGGTATGGCCCGCTGTCGCCATACCCCGAGATATCGCAAACGATCAGCTCAGGATAGTCGGCATGCAATGACTCGAAGTCCAGCCCCATGCGTTGGGCGGCGCCTGGCGCCAGGTTCTGGATGAATACGTCCGTTTCGGCGAGCAGCTTGTGCACGATCGTCTTGGCCTCGGGCTTCTTGAGATCCAGTGTAAGGCTTTCCTTGCCGCGATTTGCCCAGACAAAGAACGACGACTGGCCGTGCACGGAATGATCATAGTCGCGGGCGAAATCGCCAACGACCGGGCGTTCCACCTTGATGACGCGGGCGCCGAGATCGGCGAGCTGGCGGCTGGCAAAGGGCGCCGCTACAGCGTGCTCGAGCGCCAGAACGGTGATGCCATCAAGGGGGCGTAGGCTGGGTTTCATGGAGGGGAGTGAAGAGACCTGGCGGCACATGGGCCGGACGACAAAGTATAGGAACGGTCCTCTTCCCCCGAACAGTCGAGAATTCCTAAGGCGGCTTCGAAGTCTTCGAAACCGGCCGCATGCTTAGCCTTACGGTGCAGCGTCCGGTGCGCCCCATTCAGCGACATAGCGGATAAAGTCGCGCGTATAGGCCGGGAGCGCCTTCTGGCTCCGCACGACGATCCGCTGCTCGCGCCGGGCCCACGGCTCGTCCAGGGCCACCCCTTCCACCACCCCTTGCTCGATCAGGGGACCCGCTACCGAACGTGGCACGAGCGAAATGCCGGCGCCTTCCTGTACGCAACGCATGGCCGCGGCAAAGTCGGGTGCATGCACGCGAACGCGTGGCTTGATGCCGGCACGCGCTGCCATGTCATTGAGGAAGAGGAAATTGCTGCTCTTGCTGCCGACGGATACCAGGTCGTACACCAACGCCTGTGCAAGGGACATCTTGTCGAGCAACCCGGACGGGTGGCGTGCCGGAACCACGAACATCAGCTCATCGACGCCATATCGAATGAATTCCAGGCCCCGCATGTCGATCGCGCCGGCCACCAGTCCGACGTCCGCACGGTCTTCGATCACTGCCCGCACGCTGTCCTCGCTGAGGTGCTCCTCCAGGTCGACATTGACATTCGGGTACGCCGCCAGGAACCGGCTAAGCGCGGCGGGCAGGCTGGCCATGGTGCTGCTGTTCGCGTAGACGCGGATATGCCCTTCAATACCGTCGGTATGGCGCCGCATCTCCGACTGCAGGCGTTCGACGTTCTCCATGATCGCCTCGGCGTAGCGCAGTACCGTATCGCCCGCCGGCGTCAGGGCCATGCCCTTCTGTGTCCTGTTGAACAACGGAACGCCCATTGCCTGTTCGAGGTTCTTGAGGCGGTAGCTGGCCGAAGGCGCCGTCAAATGCATATCTGACGCTCCTGCCGTCACACTCTTGGCCTGCGCAATGGCGAGGAATACTCGCAGATCGGTGAGTTCGAAACGCACGCTTGTCTCCGTTGCTTGCCCGACAGTTCCCGGGGGTGTTTAGAAAAATTCTAACGACACCCCAGGAGCTTTCGACTGGTGTCCTTGTAGGGTCCGATTCTATATTTCGGCTCGTCACCGCAGCTATCGCTGTGCTGCGCGAAAAAGAATCGGAGACCAACATGACCATACTCTTCCGCAGGATCGCCAGTGCGTTGGGCAGCGCCGCGACACTCCTGGCCTGTGCGTCCCCTTCAGTGGCGCAGCCCGACTACCCGGTGCGGCCTGTCCGACTCATCGTTCCGTATGCCGCTGGCGGGCCGACGGACACCTTCGCCCGATCGCTGGCTGCAAGCTGGAGCCGCAAGCTGAACACCTCGGTGGTTGTCGAGAACAAGTCGGGGGCCGGCACGATAGTCGGCACCGAGCTCGCGGCGAAAGCCGCACCGGACGGCTATACGTTGCTGCTGACCACTGTAGCGCATGCCGTGAACCCAAGCATTCACGCCGGCCTGCCGTATCGCACGATCGAGGACTTTGCGCCAGTCGGGCTGGCGGCTCGTGCGCCGCTGGTGCTGGTCGTGAACAAGAGCGTTCCGGCGAAAACACTGCCGGAATTCATCGCTTATCTGAAGTCGCGTCCCGGCCAGGTCAACTATGGCTCAGCGGGAGTTGGCAGTGCCCCGCATCTCGCCGGGGAACTGCTGAACTACACGGCAGGAACGAAAGCGGTCCATGTCCCGTATCGGGGGAGCGCGCCTGCCATGGCCGATCTTATCGGTGGCCATGTCGAATTCATGATCGACAGCGCACCGACAGGGCTGGCGCAGGTGCGGGCAGGAACGGTGCGCTTGCTGGGAACGTCGATGGAAAAACGCCTGCCGCAGACCAGGGAGACGCCGGCGATTGCGGAAGCCGTATCCGGCTATGAAGCATACACCTGGAATGCGGTATTCGTGCCAGCCCGAACACCTTCGACAGTTGTCCAGAAGCTGGTCTCGACACTTGGCGATGCACTCAGCGATCCCGCCCTGCAAAGCAAGGCCTTCGAGCTCGGGTTGCAGCTGGAGACCCAGCCTACACCAGCGGGGCTCGACAAATTCCTGCGCGCGGAACTGGAGAAGTGGAAGCGGGTGGCCGTCGCCACGAATATGAAAGCCGACTGAGCGAAACCCGCGCAGGCCAGCGCCGGAACCAACCATCAGGCATACGGAGAAGCCATGAACGCCTATCAACTTTGTCCGCAGCGCTACTTTGAGGATTTCGAACTCGGAGAGCACTTCAACCTGCCGTCCCGCACCATGACCGACGCGCTGTTCGCGGCGTTCCAGCTGGCAAGCGGGGACAACCATCCGGTTCACTACGACGTCGAGTACTGCCGTGCTCACGGCATGCCGCACATGCTGGCGCACGGATTCCAGGTCGTGATCCAGACTGCCGCGGGGGCGGGCCTGTTTCCCCATATGGTCGAGGAGTCCCTGAAGGGCTTCATCGAGCAGAGCAGCCGCTTCCTCGCGCCTGTCTACGTCGGCGATACGTTGTACTGCCGCCTCACCGTCACCGAGCTGGTTCCCGGCCGTACGACCGGCGTGCTGGCGATGCGGTCGGAGGTGCGCAACCAGAACGACGTTTGCGTCATGGAGGGGACGCAAAGGTACTTGCTGCGCAAGCGCGTGCCGGGCAGCAACGGGGACTGACGGGAGGTCAGCCTCCGCTGCCGGCCAGGACCGTCAGGCTGCCTGAGCCACGGGCAGGCAGACCTTCAGCAGCGTCTGCAAGCGCAGCTTGTCGAGGTGCCGGCCGATAAATACGAACTTGCTTTGCGCGGCTTCCGGCCCCCAGGCGTCGGCGGGATGAAAATCCATCAGCCGGTGCACGGCTTGCAGCACGTAGCGGCGGTCATCGCCCTCCACGGCCACGATCCCCTTCATCCGGAACACATCGTCCCCTTGCGCCGCGAGCAGTGCCTTCAGGCCGTGCTCCAGGCGCTGGCGGTCGAACGGCTGGTCGAACACCAGCGATACGGACGTGACCGACGGATCGTGGCGGTGGCCATGCGCGTCGTCATCGTGCACGTGGTCGCAATGCTCGTCGCACACGTGGTCGTGATGGTCGTGGTCGTGCGCATGTTCGTGGTGGTCATCGTGCGCGTCCGCCTGGATCGTGCCCGTGGTAAAGCCGCCGATGCCGAGGATCTTGCCCAGGTCCACCTGGGCAAAGTTTGAGCGCAGGATCTGCGCGCCCTCGTTCAGCCGGTGGATGCGTGCCTCCAGCCTGTCGAGCTGCGCGGCGTTCACCAGGTCGGTCTTGTTGAGGATCACGCGGTCGGCCGCCACGATCTGGTCGACGGCCTGGTTGTCGAAGCCGGTCAGCTGAGGGTCATCGAGGTGGCTTTCGATATGCACCGCGTCCACCAGCGTCAGGATGCCGTCGAGCGTGACCTGCCTGGCGACTTCATTGTCCATGAAGAAGGTGGCCGCCACCGGCGTGGGATCGGCCAGGCCGCTGGTCTCGACCAGGATATGGTCGAAGCGCTCGGGCTGCTCCAGCAGCTTCTGCAGGATGCGCACGAGGTCGGTGCGCACATCGACCACGCAGCAGATGCAGCCGTTGGTCATCTGGTAGATCTCCTCGTCGGAGGTCATCACCAGGTCGGAATCGACATCGACCTCGCCGAACTCGTTTTCGATCACGGCGATGCGGTGGCCGTGCTTCTGCGTCAGGATGTGGTTGAGCAGCGTCGTCTTGCCCGAGCCGAGGAAGCCGGTAAGGATGGTGACCGGGACGGGCGGCTGTTGTGCGACGGCAGGTGCGTTCATGTTGTCTCCTGATTTGTACCAGTTGGGTACTGCGTTCCCCGCAATCGCGGGGCGAAAGTTCTCGTGTTCTCTTCAGGCGGTGGCCACGTTGGGGCGCAAGCCTTGCCAGCGTTCCACCAGCCCGTCGTGCGGCACGTCGAACAGGTCCAGCACGCGCCCCACGGTGTGGTTGACGATGTCGTCCACTGACTGCGGATGTGTGTAGAAGGCCGGCACCGGCGGCAGCACGATGGCGCCCATCTCGGTCACCGTGGTCATGTTGCGCAGGTGCACCAGGTGAAAGGGCGTCTCGCGCGCCAGCAGCACCAGCCGGCGGCGCTCCTTGAGCATCACGTCGGCGGCGCGGGTGACGAGGTTGTCGGCAAGCCCGGTGGCGATGGCGGCCAGCGTGCGCATGGAGCACGGCGCCACCACCATGCCGTCGCAGCGGAACGAGCCGCTGGCGATGGTGGCGCCGATATCGCGCACGTTGTGCACCACGTCGGCCATGGCTTCGATCTGCGGGCGCTGCAGGCCCAGCTCATGGTGCGCGGTCAGCAGGCCGGACGGGGAGCAGACCAGGTGGGTCTCCCAGCCGTCCAGCGCCGACAGTGCCTGCAGCAAGCGCACGCCGTACACCGCGCCGCTGGCGCCGGTGATGGCGACCACCAGGCGTTGCTTGCGGGTCATGGGGTGGCGCCTTCCTTCGCTGCCTTCTCCGCCAGTGCCTGCAGCACTTGCTCTGGTTTGATCGGGTAGTGCCGGAAGCGCACGCCGATGGCATCGAACACCGCATTGGCAATCGCCGGTCCGATCGCGACGATCGGGTCCTCGCCCACGCCCTTGGCGCCGAACGGGCCGCCGGGGTCGGGCGCCGCCTCCAGGATCACCGTGTGGATGGGCGGCATGTCCATCGCCAGCGGCATCTTGTAGTCGACGAAGTTGGCGTTGAGCGAGCGCCCGGTGCGCATGTCGATCTGGTAGTCCTCATACAGCGTATGGCCGATGCCTTGCTGGATGCCGCCTTCGATCTGCCCTGCGGCAGCCACCGGGTGGATCACCTTGCCGACGTCATGCACCGGCACCACCTGCTGCACGGTGATGAAGCCGGTTTCGGTATCGACCGCCACCTCGACGAAATGCGCGGCGAATGAATACGACTTGGTCGGGTGATAGGTGGCGGTGCCCACCAGCTGCGCGGCGGGGATGCCCTTGCGCGGCATCACGGCCTCGCGCACGGTCAGGGTCGGGCCGTCGCGGTCGCGCACGGCGATCACGCCGGCGGTGAGCGTCAGGGCCTCGGGCTCGCATTCCATCAGCTTGGCCGCGCGATCGAACAGCTGGCGCTTGATCTCGCCCGCCGCCATCTGCGCGGCCTTGCCGACCATATAGGTGGTGTGGCTGGCAAAGGCGCCGATGTCCCAGGGCACCACGTCGGTATCGCCGTGCACGACCGCCACCGCTTCGAACGGCAGGGTCAGTTCTTCTGCCACGATCTGGGCGAGGGCGGTATGCGCACCGGTACCCAGCCCGGCCGCGCCGGTCAGCAGCACCACGGTGCCATCCTCATTCATCTTGATGATGGCGTTGCCCTGTTCCTTGATGCCGGGATAGGCGCTGCTGCCGTGCATCTCGCAGCCCAGGCCCCAGCCGGTGCGGATCGGGCCGCTGGTGTCGCGCGGGCGGCGGCGCAGCGCGGGCCAGTCGACCAGTTCCATGCCCTTCTCGATGCAGGCCTCCAGGCCGTGCCCGATCAGCGGATGGTTGGACGGCGCAATGTCGCCTTCGCGCACAGCGTTCTTCAGCTTCAGCCCGGCGGGGTCCAGGCCCAGGTGCTCGGCGGCCTCGTCCATCTGCACGTCGAGCGCGTAATAGGTCTGCACCACGCCATAGCCGCGGAAGGCGCCGGCGATGGGGCTGTTGGTGTAGACGCAGCGGCCTTCGAGCAGCACGTTGTCGCAGCGGTACAGCGAGACCATGGCGGCAGTGCCGACATTGGTCACGCCCGGGCCGTGCGAGCCATAGGCGCCGGAGTTGAACACCACCTTGGCCTGGCGCGCGGTGATGGTGCCGTCGTTGCGGAAGCCTTGCTTGAGCCAGATCTTCGCCGGATGGCGCGTGCGGCCGCCGAGGAAGGTTTCCTCGCGCGTGTATTCCATGCGCACCGGGCGGCGCGTCTGGCGCGCCAGCAGCGCGCACAGGAACTCCTGCTGGAACAGGTCCTGCTTGGCGCCGAAGCCGCCGCCCATGTGGTCGACCAGCACGCGCACCTTGTGCAGCGGCAGGCCCAGCACCTCGGCCATGATGCCGCGCACCATGAAGGCGGTCTGGGTGGAGATCCACACCGTCAGATTGCCGTTGCCGTCCCAGCTGGTGGTGCAGACGTTGGGCTCCATGTAGGCGGGGGTGGGACGGCCGCCTTCGTAGATGCCTTCGAGGATGAAGTCCGCCTCGGCAAAGCCCGCTTCCACGTCGCCGCGTTTGATGATCACCGGCGGCAGCACTAGGTTGCCGCCGGGTTCGCGGTCGTGGATGCGCGGGGCGTCGGAGCGCTCGGCGTCCTCGGTGGTGAAGACGGCGGGCAGCGTTTCGTATTCGACTTCGATCAGCTCGACCGCGCGCTCCGCGATCTCTTCGCTGATGGCGGCCACCGCGGCCACGCCTTCGCCCCAGTAGCGCACCTTGTCGTCCAGGATGTACTGATCGCAGGTCACCGAGGCGGAGCGCGGGTGGGGCGAGCCGGCGTGCAGCACGCGCGGCACGTTCTCATGGGTCAGCACGGCCTTGACGCCTGGCAATGCCAGCGCACGCGAGGTGTCGATGCGGCGGATTTTCGCGTGCGCGAGGTTGCAGCGCTTCATCTTGCCGAACAGCAGGCCGGGGAAGGGCATGTCGGCAACGTATCTGGCGTTGCCGGTGACCTTGTCGAGCAGGTCGGTGCGCTTGACGCTGTGTCCGATCACGGCGTGGGTCATCATGCCTCCTCGCTGGCGCGGGCCTTGCAGCCCGCGAATTCCATGGCCTCGGCGGTCCTCTCGATGGCCTCGATGATCTTGGTGTAGCCGGTGCAGCGGCAGATATTGCCAGCAATGGCAAAGCGGATTTCGTCGCGCGTGGGACGCGGGTTCTCGTCCAGCAGCGCCTTGGCCATCACCACGAAGCCCGGCGTGCAGAAGCCGCACTGCGCGGCGCCGCACTGCATGAACTGCTCCTGGATCGGGTGCACGGTGTCGGGCGCGGGCTGCACGCCTTCGATGGTGGTGATGTGGCAGCCGTGCGCTTCGGGCGCCAGCACCAGGCAGGAATTCATCGGCTGGCCGTCGATGATGACGGTGCATGAACCGCATTCGCCCACGTCGCAGCCCTTCTTGGTGCCGGTCAGGCAGGCGTCGTTGCGCAGGGCGTCGAGCAGCGTGCCGTGCGGCTCCACCGCCAGTTCGCGCGGCTCGCCGTTGATGACGAGTTCGATCATTTTTCGCATGTTGCGGCCTCCAGGGCTTGTTCCAGGGCGCGGCGGGTCAGCACGCCGACCATCTGCCGCCGGTAGGCTTCGCTGGCGCGCACGTCGCTGATGGGGCGGGCTTCGCCCATGGCGGCGTGCGCGGCCTGCAGGATCAGGGCGTCCGTCACGCGCTGGCCGCGCAGCACCTGCTCGGCACGCACGGCGCGTACCGGGGTCGGGCCGACCGCTGCCAGCACGATGCCGACCTCGGCGCAGTGGCCGTTCTCGACTGTCAGCGATACCGCCACGCCGACGGTGGCCAGTTCCATCTGCACGCGGCGGCCATGCTTGAGGTAAACCTTGCCGGTGTGGGGGCGCGGCGCCGGCACGGTGATGCGGGTGACGATCTCGTCCGGCGCGATGGCGGTCTTGCCGACGCCGGTGACGAAGTCCTCGACGCGCAGCTCGCGCGAGCCGGACAGGCCATACAGGTGCACCGAAGCACCGTCCGCCACCAGCGGCGCGATCGAATCGGCCGACGGTGACGCGCGGCAGACGTTGCCCACCACGGTGGCGCGATGGCGCACCTGGATCGAGGCGAAGTCCGTCACGGCTTTCGCCAGGCTGGCGTAGTGGCGCTGCACGAAGCCCGAGGTCTCCACCGCGCGCGTGGTCACCAGCGCGCCGATGCGCAGGCCGTTGACGGGGTCGAACGTCAGCACGTCCATGCCCGGGATCTTCTTGATGTTGATCACCTGCTCGGGCTTGCGCACGGACTCCTTGATCTGGACCAGCAGGTCCGTGCCGCCGGCCAGCACGCTGGCCTTGCCGCCGCACCGGTGCAGCATGGCCGAGGCTTCCGCCAGCGTTGCCGGTTCGAAATATTCAAACGCTCTCATTGCTCCTCCTGGTCTGTGCCATCGGCGTCTGCCTGTCGTGTGGGGCGCGCACCGTTGAAGTCATCATGGGCGGATGGGCTTCATCGGTAAAGGCCCGGAAACGGATTAATTGATCGTGTTACCCTCTGAATCAGACGCGCCGGCCAACCTGGCAAAACAAGCGCGCACCCCGACATCCCGGAGGTAGACAACGTGCCCAACATCAGCAACATGAACGTGTCGCTGCGCCAGCTGCGCGCGTTCATCGCCGTGGCGCAGGAGCGCCACTTCACCCGCGCGGCCGAGAAGCTGGACCTGTCGCAGTCGTCGGTCAGCGCGCTGATCCACGAGCTGGAAGGCAACCTCGGCCTGAAGCTGTTTGACCGCCACACGCGCCAGCTGCACATCACACAGGCGGGCGCGGAGCTGTTGCCGCTGGTGAAGAAGGCGGTGGCCGATATCGACAGCGTGATCGAGAACTCCAGCGAGCTGCGCACGCTGGGTCGCGGGCGCGTGTCGATCTCGGCGTCGTCGATCCAGGCGGCGCTGATGCTGCCGCGCGTGATCCGCGAGTTCTGCGTGAGCCATCCCGGCGTGAAGGTGGAACTGCACGACGTGTCCGAGCATGAGGTGACCAAGATGGTCAGCTCGGGCGAGGTGGATTTCGGCATCGGCACCATCCCAGAGGGCCAGCCCGACCTGAGCGCGCAGCGGCTGATGTCCGATCCCTTCGTGATCGTGATGCCGGCGCATCATCCGTTGCGCCGGCGCAAGACGCTGCGCTGGGAAGACGTGGCGGGCCTGCCCGTGATCGGGCCGCACAAGGGCAACCCGATCCGCGACTGCCTGGATACCGCGCTGGCCGCGCGCGGCATTTCGCTGCAGCGGGTGCACGAGGTGTTCCTGCCGCTGACCATGGTGGGCATGGTGGATGCCGGGCTGGGCATCGCGGTGATGAGCGCGGCGGTCACGCGGCTGACTTCCGCGCTGGGGCTGGCCACGGTGATGCCGACCGATCCGGTGATCCACCGCGAGATCTCGCTGCTGGTGCACGCGGACCGGTCGCTGTCACCGCCGGCCCAGGCTTTCCGCGATCTGCTGATGCGCTATCGCGCCAAGCTGGCCGACGCAGGCTGACTACTTCATGCCGGTTCCTTCGCCAGCCCGTGGGCCTGGGGGACCGGCGAGCGGGCGTTGAACAGCAGGTTCAGCAGCACCGCGGTCAGCGTGCCGAGCAGGATGCCGTTCTGGCAGAACTTGGCCAGCAGCTCCGGCATCTGCGCGAAGAACTTGTCCGACACCAGCGGGATCATGCCCAGCGCCACGCTGACGGCGACGATATAGGCGTTCTTCTTGTTCTCGACAAAGTCCACATGGCCGAGGATGCGCACGCCCGTGGCAGCCACCATGCCGAACATCACCAGCGCCGCGCCGCCCAGCACATATTGCGGGATCGAGGCGGCAAAGAAGGCGAGCTTGGGCAGGCAGCCCAGCACGATCAGAATGCCGCCGGCGGTGGCGCAGACCCAGCGGCTGCGCACGCCGGTGACCTGCACCAGCCCCACGTTCTGCGCGTACGAGGTGTAGGTGAAGGTGTTGAACACCGCTCCCACCAGCGCGCCCACGCCGTCGGCACGCAGGCCGCGCGCGAGGTCGTCGCTGCCCACCGGGCGGCCCACGATTTCGCCCAGCGCCAGGAACTGGCCCACGCCCTCGATCATGATCACGATCATCACCACGCACAGCGTGACCGCGGTCATGGCATCGAAGGTGGGCCAGCCGAAGTGGAAGGGCGTGATGAACTCCACCCAGTGCGCGTTGTGCAGGCCGTCGAAGTTGACCTTGCCCAGCGACAGCGCGATCACGAAGCCCACCGCGATGCCGATCAGCACCGCCACGTTGCACAGGAAACCCCTGGCAAAGGCCACCAGCGCCAGCACCGTGCACAGCACCGCGGTGGCGATGGCGATGTTCACCGGCAGGCCGAAGTTGGGATTGGGCACGGGGCCGGCCGCCGTGTTGATGGTCGGGTTGCCGCCCGCCGCCCAGTTGATGCCGACGCGCATCAGCGAGACGCCGATCACCAGCACCACCGTGCCGGTCACTACCGGCGGGAACCAGCGCACCATCTTGCCGACATAGGGCGCGGCAATGTAGGTGAAGATGCCCGCCACCATCACCGCGCCGAACACGGCCGGCAGGCCCAGCGACGGATTGGAGCCGGTGGCGATGATCGGCGCGATGGCGGTGAAGGTGACGCCCATCATCACCGGCAGGCGGATGCCGACCTTCCAGATGCCGATGCTCTGGATCATCGTCACCAGGCCGCAGCAGAACAGGTCCGCGGCGATCAGGAAGGCCACCTGGTCCTTGGGCAGCTTGAGGGCGCCGCCGATGATCATCGGCACGGCAATGGCGCCGGCATACATCACCAGCACATGCTGCAGGCCAAGGGCCAGCAGGCGGGGCGGGGGCAGGACCTCGTCGACGGGATGCACGGGGGCATTCCCTTGCGTAGGCAGGGTGGGGTTCATGCTGTCTCCTTTGGTCGGTATCACGCCGGTTGCGCATTGCGCTAACGTGTCGCCAAGGTCGCCGGCGTTTCCTCTTCGGGATGGTCAGTTGCCATCCTCTCGTGCGAAGCCCGCGCCTGTCCTGTCTTATAAGTCAGCATGACAGCGGCGGCGGGAAGGTACAACGTTTGGGGCGGATTTATCGATCGGGTGAAACGATGAATCCGCCAGTTTCAGCGGGTTATCCCTACGGCATGTGGGAGCCCGCGCGTTCCAGCCGCTTCAGCAGTGCTGCCGCGCGCGCCATCGCGGCAGGGTCGATGCGCGCGCGGATACCGTCGAAGGCAGGTCCGCGCGTGGCGTCCAGCCCCATGCGTGACGTGGTGCCCACACCCGAGGCCGAGGGGTCGAGTGCGCTGCCAGGCAGGCCGTCGACCACCACCACGTCCAGGTGCGGTTGCAGGTGTGTGGCCATCGCCCACAGCACTTCTTCATCGCGGGTGATGTCGACGTCCTCATCCACCGCGACCACTGTCTTCAGGTACGGATCCCAGCCGAGCAGGCCCAGCATCACCTGGCGCGCCTCGCCTGGGCGGCTCTGGCGCAACGCCACGTAGGCGTGGAAGTGCGTACCGGAGCTGGGGTAGTGCACGGCGGTGACGCCGGGAAAGCGCTCCCTGAGCTTTTCGACCATCTCCGATTCGCGCGGGATGCGGCCCAGGTTCAGGTGTTCGGCCGAGTTGCCGCCGACCACGTCGACCAGCCATGCATCGGTGCGGCGCATCACGCTTTCCACGCTTAACAGGTTGTTGGTTGAACGGTCCGACGAATAGCCGGTGAATTCACCGAAGGGGCCTTCGTCGACGCGCGCTTCGGGATCGATCACGCCTTCAAGCACGATCTCCGCATGCGCTGGCACCAGGATGCCGTGGCGCGGTGTGCGTACCGCTTCCAGCGGCGCGCCGAACAGGCCACCGGCAACGTGGCGCTCGTCCACGCCGTAGGGCAGCCGCGCGGCGCCGGCCAGCATGAACAGCGGATGCGCGCCGATCACCATGGCCACCGGCAGCGGCCGGCCCAGTTCGGTGGCGCGCTGCTGCATGCGCCACAGGTGCCCGCGCGAATGGAGGCTGGTGGCGATCTCGGTGGGCGAGTGCAGCATCGAGCGGTGGTAGCTGGCGTTGCCGATACCGGTGTCGGGATCTTCCGCGATCAGGATCGCGTTGGTGATGTAGGGGCCGCGGTCGCTGGCGAAGTGCTTGATCGCCGGGATCGTGCGCAGGTCGATGTGTTCAGTCTCGACATGGCCGGTGACGGCGCCGCTGTCCAGCACGCGCGGCGCCACCATGCGGCGGCTGCGGGCCTGGTATTCGGCATGGATGCCGGCGGGCGCCACGCCGCCCAGCATGCGCCCCACGCGCTCGCGCGAGGCAAAGAGGTTGGTCGCCAGCGACGTGCCCAGCCCTTCGACGTGGTCGAACAGCAAGGCCGGATGGCGGCCCTGCGCGGCCAGCGCCCACACCAGTGCGGTCGGGTCCTGGTCGGCGCCGACCGGCTCGCGGATATGCAGCACGTCTTCGGGAAAGGCCTCGCGGTAGGCGGCCAGGAACTGGTGGAAGTCCTGCGAGGTGTCGTGAAACGGCTTGCGCGCCGATGCCGCTGAGGCGAAGGGCGCTGAGGGTGAGTTCATGGATCGGCTCCTGTGGTCAGGGTTGGCCAGGGCGAAGGCTGCCCCGGCGGCCGGGAATGGTCCCGGCCGCCGTGCCTGCCTGCCGAACAGCTATCGGCTAGCGACTACGTGTCAGCGCGTGCTGGCGTACGTATCCTTCAGCCGCGCCAATGCCTCTTGCTGCGTCTTGGGCGGCGCCGTGGTCTCGATGCCGACCAGCCGGGCGATGTTGTTGCCCATGTAGTCCTCCAGCCCGTCCTCGTCCAGGTCCATGCCCTGCGGCGCGGGGCCGCACAGCATCTCCAGCTCGCGCAGCCACATGCCGGGCTCGTTGGGCGGGGTGTCGGTGCCGAACACGATCTTGTCGCGCGGCAGCTGGCGCGCGAACTCGACGATGCGCGACTGGAAGCACCAACCAGATTCGCAATACACGTTGGGCGTGTCCATTGCCATCCAGAAGGCCTCGAACGAGTAGTTGCCGCCGGTCTGGATGCCGAAGTGGCCGATGATGAAATTGACCATCGGGAATTCGCGGATGATCGGGTAGAACATCGTCGGGATGGTGTACGGGCCGTCGCCGGTGTGGATCAGCACCACCACGTTGTACTTGGCGCAGACCTTCATCGCCGGGCGCAGCCAGTCCAGCGCGCGGTCGGGGCGGTAGCCGTGCATGTTGGCATGCAGCTTGAGCATCTTGAAGCCGTATTCCTTGACGTGGAATTCCAGCTCCTGCGCGCCTTCTTCCGGGCCCCAGCGCGGGTTGAAGGTGAAGTTGCCGATAAAGCGGTCGGGGTACTTCTGGCAGAGCTCCGCGATATAGGCCATGTAGTCGCGGATGCCTTCGCGCCCGCGGCGGTTGCCGTCGCGGTAGCCGGTGTTGCCCGGCGGCGGCTGGATAAAGCCCATGTCGATGCGGCGCGGCTTGCCGTTGATCATGTAGGGGCCGTCCATCATCTTGAGCATGCGCTCGCCGTTGAAGGGCTCGCCGGTGTGGCGCCAGGCCTCGTCGACGAGATTGGTCGGGTGCAGATGGGTATCGATAATCATGTTGTGTGCTCCGGAGTCCGTTGTCGGTGGCGCGGGCTTGTGTGCGCTTACGCGGCCAGGCGTGCTTTCGCTTCTTCGAGCGTGCGCGGGACCGGCGTCGGTTCCAGGCCGATCATCCGGGCGACGTTGTTGCCGAGGTAGTCCTCCAGCGTGTCTTCATCCAGGTTCAGGCCCTGGGGCGGCTCGAAGCACAGCACTTCCAGCAGGCGCAGCCACATGCCGGGCTCGTTGGGCGGGGTGTCGGACCCGAACAGGATCTTGTGCTTGGGCAGCACCTTGGCGAACTCAACGATGCGCGACTGCAGGCACCAGCCCGATTCGCAGTACACGTTGGGCATGTCCATGGCCATCTGGAACGGCTCGAAGCAATACACGCCGCCGGTCTGCACGCCGAAGTGGGCCATGATGAAGTTCACCGTCGGGAACTCCTTCATCATCGGCACCCATTCGGTCGGGATGCTGTAGGGGCCGTCGCCGGTATGCAGCTTGACCAGCACGCCCAGCTCGGCGCACTTCTGCAGCGCCGGGCGCAGCCAGTCGAGGGCACGGTCCGGGCGGTAGGCATGCATGTTGGCCTGGAACTGGACCATCTTGAAGCCCAGCTTCCTGACGTAGTGCTCCATGGCATTGACGCCGTTCTCGACGCCGCAGCGCGGGTTGTAGACGAAGCAGCCGATAAAGCGTTCCGGGTACTTCTTCACCATCTCCGCGGTGTAGGCCATGTACGCGTCGATGGACTCGCTGCCTGACTTCACGCCGTCGGTGTAGGTGTAGATGGTGTTGCCCTGCGGGGGCTGGATAAAGGCTTTGTCGATGCGGCGCGGCTTGCCGTTGATGGTGAACGGGCCGTCCATCATCTGGATCAGGCGCTCGCCGGTGAACGGGTCGCCGTCGTGGCGCCAGGCCAGGTCCACCAGGTTGGTCGGATAACAGCTGGTGTCGATGATCATGGGAGATCCCCTAACAATGACTAGGTTGGACACGCATGCGGCGGGCGTGCGCGAACAACGCCGCGGGGCCGGCCTTGCATGCTGCTATCGGGAGTCTT
Source organism: Cupriavidus sp. FW305-46 (assembly GCF_058787075.1). NCBI lineage: Bacteria > Pseudomonadati > Pseudomonadota > Betaproteobacteria > Burkholderiales > Burkholderiaceae > Cupriavidus > Cupriavidus sp. FW305-46. Next base: position 5,144 of record NZ_JBYSZI010000066.1, on the reverse strand, counting down.
TGTCAGGGGAGCTGTTGGACCACTGCGCCACCGACGAAACACTCCGTCAGTGAGCAATCTCCAGTTGAACCTCGCGGCATTGCACCGCTGCTGTCCAATCGACCGCTTCTACCCACGCGCTCTTTATACATAGCGCCCGAGCGTTGCGTCAAGCGCATCATGTGTTGCGCCGCACGAACAGCGGGTGCACGTGCATTCCAACCATGGTACGAATCCGCTACATTGCAAGAACCGTGGTGGCAGGCCCGCCGGCGCGGGGCAGGGAGAACTCGGGCCGATTGCTTTGAACGGGGTTTATCACGGGGAAGGGGTGAAAACATGCACGGCAACTTTGCGGTGATGGCGGGGGCCATGCTGTCTGTTGCGCTGTCAATGGCGCTGGGCGGCTGCGGCGGGGATGGGGGCCAGACGGAAATGGTGTCGCCGACGGCGACGACCACGGCGGCCACGACAACGAAATACGGGGTAACGGCAACCACCAGCGCCACCACGCGCTGGGCACCGGCGCTCACCGACACCTGGCAGATCCAGCTGACCGGCAAGCTCAACACCAGCTATGCGGTGACCGCCTACGACTTCGACCTGTTCGATACGCCGCAGGCCACCATCGCCGCGCTCAAGGCCCAGGGCCGGCGCGTGATCTGCTATTTCTCCGCGGGCAGCTCCGAGGACTGGCGCCCCGACTACAACCAGTTTGCCGCCGCCGACATGGGCGCGCCGCTGTCAGGCTGGGCGGGCGAGCGCTGGCTCGATACGCGCTCGGCCAACGTGCGCCGCATCATGCAGGCGCGCATGGACCTGGCGGTCAGCAAGGGCTGCGACGCGGTCGATCCGGACAATGTCGATGGCTATACCAACAGCACCGGCCTGCCGCTGACGGCCGAGACCCAGCTCGACTACAACCGCTTCCTGGCGGCCGAGGCGCATGCGCGCGGGCTGGCGGTGGGGCTGAAGAACGATGTGGAGCAGGTGGCCGACCTGGCGGCGAGCTTCGATTTCGCCATCAACGAGCAGTGCTTCCAGTACCGGGAGTGCGGCGCCTATACGGCGTTCACGGGGCAGGGCAAGCCGGTGTTCCAGATCGAGTACGCCACCAAGTACAGGGACGCGGCCACGCGCGCCGGGCTGTGCGCCAAGGCGCAGGCCGCCAACCTGCGCACGCTGGTGCTGCCCAAGACGCTGAACGGCTCGTTCCGCTACGCCTGCGACGCCTGAGTGCCTGCGCCGGCGGGGGCAGCGCGTTCCAGCTCCCGCCAGGCCAGGTAGAGCCGGGTATCGAATTCCAGCTGGTGGTAGCGCGGCTCCATGTGTTCACAGAGCCGGTAGAAGGCCTTGTCGTGATCGCTCTCTTTCAGGTGGGCGAGTTCGTGCACGACGATCATGCGCAGGAATTCCGGCGGCGCTTCCTTGAACAGCGACGCCACGCGGATTTCCTTCTTGGCCTTGAGCTTGCCGCCCTGCACGCGCGAGATCGCAGTGTGCAGGCCCAGCGCACGCTGGGCCGAATCGAGGCGCGCATCGAAGCCGACCTTGTGCAGCGGCGGCGCGCTGCGCAGGTATTCCTGCTTGATGTCCGTGGTGTATTCGTACAGCGCGCGGTCGGTCTGCACGGTGTGGCGCCCGGGGTAGCGCCGGGCGATATGGTCCCCGAGCCGGCCGGCGGCGATCAGCTCGCGCACCTGGTCCAGCACGCCGGGCGGGTAGCCGCCCAGAAAGCGCATCGGGTCCTTGCCGGCGGGGCGCCAGGTTTCAGTCACGGCAGTGGCCTGCTCAGTGGTGGTGGTGATGGTGGTGCATCCAGCTGTTGTCCAGCGAGTTGACGAAGGACTCGACCGCATCCTTGTCGCCGGTGGCGTGGCGCATCATCTCGCCGCACTTGCAGAAGCCCTGGTATGGGGTGATGTGCGAGCAGGCCGACGTCTTTTGCAGGTACAGCGTGACGGGTTTGGTGCACTTCTTGCACTTGAACTTCAGGGTCAGGGCGGGTTTGCTCATGGCGATGGCTTGGGAAGTCGGCGAAAAATCGAACCTGTCATTGTACCGGCCAGGGCGGAATCAAGCAGGACCGCCTCAGCGCGCCGCGCCTGCCTGATACACTCCCGCCATTCCCGAACAACCCTCCAACACGCACCCATGGCACAGTACGTTTTCACCATGAACCGCGTGGGCAAGATCGTCCCGCCCAAGCGTCACATCCTGAAGGACATCTCGCTGTCGTTCTTTCCCGGCGCCAAGATCGGCGTGCTGGGCCTGAACGGCTCGGGCAAGTCCACGCTGCTCAAGATCATGGCCGGCCTCGACAAGGAAATCGAGGGCGAAGCCACGCCGATGCCCAACCTGAACATCGGCTACCTGCCGCAGGAACCGCAGCTCAATCCCGAGCAGACCGTGCGCGAGTCGGTGGAAGAGGCCCTGGGCGGCGTGTTCGAGGCGCGCAAGAAGCTCGACGAGATCTACGCGGCCTATGCCGAGCCGGACGCCGACTTTGACGCGCTGGCCGCCGACCAGGCCAAGTACGAAGCCATCCTGGCCGCCAGCGACGGCAACAATGTCGAACTGCAGCTGGAAATCGCCGCCGACGCGCTGCGCCTGCCGCCGTGGGAGGCAACGATCGGCAACCTGTCCGGCGGTGAAAAGCGCCGAGTGGCGCTGTGCCGCCTGCTGCTGTCGCGCCCCGACATGCTGCTGCTGGACGAGCCGACCAACCACCTGGATGCGGAATCGGTGGAATGGCTGGAACAGTTCCTGACGCGCTTCCCGGGCACCGTGGTGGCCGTGACCCACGACCGCTACTTCCTCGACAACGCCGCCGAGTGGATCCTGGAACTGGACCGCGGCCAGGGCATCCCCTGGAAGGGCAACTACAGCTCGTGGCTGGACCAGAAGGAAGCGCGCCTGAAGCAGGAAGAGGCCAGCGAATCGGCACGCCAGAAGGCCCTGCACAAGGAACTGGAGTGGGTGCGCCAGAACCCGAAGGGCCGCCAGGCCAAGTCCAAGGCGCGTCTGGCCCGCTTTGACGAACTGAACAGCCAGGACTACCAGAAGCGCAACGAAACCCAGGAAATCTTCATCCCGGTGGGTGAGCGCCTGGGCAACGAGGTGATCGAGTTCGACGGCGTGAGCAAGGGCTACGGCGACCGCCTGCTGATCGACAACCTCAGCTTCAAGGTGCCGCCGGGCGCCATCGTCGGCATCATCGGCCCGAACGGCGCCGGCAAGTCGACCTTCTTCCGCATGCTGACCGGCAAGGAACAGCCCGACAGCGGCGAGATCAGGATCGGGCCGACCGTGAAGATGGCGTTCGTCGACCAGAGCCGCGATGCGCTCGATGGCACCAAGACCGTGTTCGAAGAGATCTCGGGCGGCTCCGACATCCTGACGGTGGGCAGGTACGAAACGCCGTCGCGCGCCTATATCGGCCGCTTCAACTTCAAGGGCGGCGACCAGCAGAAGCAGGTCGGCACGCTGTCGGGCGGCGAACGCGGCCGCCTGCACATGGCCAAGACGCTGATCGCTGGCGGCAACGTGCTGCTGCTGGACGAACCGTCCAACGACCTCGACGTGGAAACGCTGCGGGCGCTGGAAGATGCGCTGCTGGAATTCGCGGGCTGCGTGATGGTGATCTCGCACGATCGCTGGTTCCTGGACCGGATTGCTACCCACATCCTGGCGTTCGAGGGCGACTCGCATGTGGAGTTCTTCCCGGGGAACTACCAGGAGTACGAGGCGGACAAGAAGCGGCGGCTGGGTGAGGAAGGGGCCAAGCCCAAGCGGATTCGATACAAGCCGATTGTGCGGTGATGGGCTCTGTTTGCGATAGAGTGCCGGCCTGCGCGCCTGCACGTTGCTGACAACCTTCACACGCAGCGGGTTGGCTCCCCTCTCCCGCTTGCGGGAGAGGGAGCACACAAGTGGCGCTTCGAAACCGAGGCGCCGCCACAAGCAAGGCCCCGACTCAGTTGAGCGGGGCTTTTTGCTTCGCCTCAGCGGCAATCATGCCTACGCCCGCACCAGCCTAACCCGCGTAATCTCCGACGGCGCCCCAAGCCGCTTCGGCGGTCCCCAATACCCGGTGCCACGGCTGATATAGATCCACAGCGAACCATGCCGCACCAGTCCGGCGGTGTATGGCTGCTGCATCGGCACGAACAGGTTCCACGGCCAGAACTGGCCGCCGTGGGTATGGCCGGACAACTGCAGGTCGAAACCGGCTTCCGCCGCGGCGGCAGCGGTGCGTGGCTGGTGGGCCAGCAGCACGCGCGCGCCGGCGTGTGCCGGGGCGCCGGCGATGGCGCGGTGCGGGTCGCTGCGGTGGCTTTCGTGGAAGCGGCCGGCGGAGTAGTCGGTGACGCCGCCGAGTACCAGCACGTCGCCGTCGTGCTGCAGCACCACGTGTTCGTTCATCAGCACGCGCACGCCCAGGCGGCGCAGCTCAATGATCCACGGCTCCGCGCCGGAGTAGTACTCATGGTTGCCGGTGACGAAGTAGGTGCCGTGGCGTGCCTGCAGCCGGGCCAGCGGCGCGGTGTGGGCGGAAAGTTCGCGCACGGTGCCGTCGACCAGGTCGCCGGTGATGGCGACGGCGTCGGCCTGCAGGCTGTTGACGCGGTCGACGATGCGGTCGAGGTAGGGCCGCTTGATGGTGGGCCCGACATGGATGTCGCTGATCTGGGCGATGGTGAAACCATGCAGGGCGTCAGGCAGGCCGGCCACGGGCACGTCGACTTCGACCACGCGTGCCAGCCGGCGGGCATTGATATAGCCGGCCAGCGTGACCAGCAGCGCCAGCAGCGGCACCGCCACCGCACTGCCCGCGGACAGGCCGGGCGCGTGCCAGCCGAGCAGTTGCCCGGCCAGCCAGGCCGCCGCCAGCGCCACGTCGCGTACCAGCGTCAGCACCAGCAGGGATGAGAAGAATCCCATTGCCAGCATGCCGATCCAGGAAACCAGGTCCGACCAGGGCTGGCTGACGCGCCGCGCCAGCAGCCCGGCCGGCAGCAGGGCGCAGGAGAGGGCCAGCCAGATGACGGCCAGTGTCTTGACCGCCATCGGCACCGGCATCGCCGGCAGCAGGCGCAGCCCGATATAGCCGTGCAGCAGGGCTGTCACGAGGGCGGCGGTCAGGATGGTGGTGCGTGGAGGCA
>NZ_JBYSZI010000065.1:0-33728 GCF_058787075.1 Cupriavidus sp. FW305-46 | reverse complement strand
TGCTGGAACTGCGGGGGCTGAGGCGTCCGGTCCAGCCGGGACAGGCTTTTGTTGCATCGCTCAAGCATAATGTAGGCCTGCCGTCGGGAACTACAGCTTGTCAGGGAAACATTGTCCGGTGAACGAAACAATCCAATGGAATGATTGGGAGGCGTTCTGCTGCGTGGTCGAGCAGGGGACGTTCACGGCCGCCGCGGAGCAGCTGGACTGCCCCAAGTCGCGCGTCTCGGCCGCGGTGGCGCGGCTGGAAACCGCCATCGGCGCCAAGCTGCTGGAGCGCACCACGCGGCGCATGCGCCTCACGGATGCTGGCAAGGCGGTCTACCGCGATGTCGCCCCCTTATTTGCGCGGCTGCGCGAAATTCGCCAGGAAACGCTGGCGCGTGAAGAGCGCGTGCAGGGCGTGCTGCGCATCGCCACACCCTATGAGTTCGGCGCCCAGCAGCTGGGTGGCGTGATCTGCCGCACGCTGGCGGCGCACCCGGCGCTGGACGTGGCCGTGGAAATCACCCAGGGCCTGGTCGACCCGATCCGCGACGGGTTTGACGTGGCCTTCGTCGTCGTCGATACCGACCTGCCGGACTCCGGCACGGTGGCGCGCCGCATCTACCATGTCGAACGCGGCCTGTTTGCCGCGCCGGCGCTGGCGGCCAGCCTGCCGGCGCAGTTGCGCCCGGAAGACCTGGCCAATATGCCGACGCTGACCACACCCGGCGACACCGTCTGGGAATTCACCCGCGACGGCCAGACCGTGTCCGTGCCGATCCGTCCGCGCATGCAGACCCACAACGCCGAACTGCGCCTGCAGGGCGCGCTGGCGGGGCTGGGCATCGCCCGGCTGTCGGTCATTTATTGCGAGGCCGAGATCGCGCAGGGGCGGCTGGTGCGCGTGTTGCCGGACTACCCGCTGCCGCCGCTGCGCGTATTCGCGCTGCTGCCGGACCGGCGCCTGCAGCCGCGCAAGGTGCGGGCCTTCATGGAAGCGATCGAATCGATGATGGTGTCCGAACTGGAGCCCGAGGCGGGCCTGGACGGGGGGATGGGGGCGGAAGCAGCCGCGAGCGTGCAGGCTGAGGGAGAGGCCCGTCCGGCGGGTTGAGGGCGCTGGCGGGCCGGGCCCCCACGGCCGGGGCCGTGGCAAGGGAAGGGGCAGGGACTCAGGCGCCGTCGGTGAACGCGTCGCGGCGGTCGGTGGTCTTGGCGCCATCGGTGTACGGATCGGCCCGGCCGATCCTGGCGCCGTCCAGGAACGGATCAGCCTTGCCGACGTGGGCGATGCTGCCGTCCAGGCGGGCGATGTCGGAAACGGGTTCGGAGGCGTGGGCAGCGGCCGCGGCAAACGACAGGCTGGCGGCGCACAGCAGGGAAAGCGCCAGGCTGCGGCGTTGGGCGATGGTCTTCATGGTGTGTGGTCCTTCTCAGGCAGGGTGCGTGGCGGAAGCGCCACGGTGCCTGTAATGTAGGACTTCACACTGAGCAGAAAAAGGGTCAATTCTCGATACACTGTCCAAGATTCTGGACAATGTGCCGAGCCGCCGCTGGCTCAGTAGTGCATGCCGAAGATGCTGGCGCCCAGCCGCGCGATCACCATCAGCAGGATCTGCGCGATCACGAACAGCACCAGCGGCGAAACATCGAAGCCGCCCAGGCGCGGCACCACGCGCTGGATCGGGCGCAGCACCGGCGCGGTCAGGTGGTCGATGGCCGGGGTGATCGGCGAATGCGGGTTGACCCACGACAGGATCGCCATCAGCAGCGTGACCCACATCACCAGGCTGATCGCCCATTTCAGCACGTAGAGCAGGGCGGTCAGCAGCATGGCCGGCAGGAAGCCGAGCAGGTCGATGCCGCTGAGCAGCGCGACCAGCACCAGGAACACCACCGCGGTCAGCCATGCACCCACTACCGTGGCCCAGTCGATGCCGCCCACCCCGGGGATGACCCGGCGCAGCGGGCGCACCAGCCAGTCGGTGATCTGGAACACCCCCTGGGACACCGCATTGCGCGTAGGCAGCCGCGTGAGCTGCATCCACACGCGCAGCAACAGCGCCATGCCGAACAGGGTGAAGACGGTATCCAGCAGGAAGAGAGCGATTTCCGAGAACATCGGTGCGTTTTCCGGTGACGGGTGAAGGTGTCTGCAACCGCACAGATTCTGCCATAGCCGGACGCCGGCACGATGCAACTGTGCGTCGGGCACGCGACCTGGCGGACAGGTTTGTGCTGGCGGCGCGGTGCGCGGCCCCTATAATTGCGTGCGCCCCGGTTGCGGGACCGGCCGCGTGCCCGTGGTCTTGCGCGTTGTTACAGCGCTTACCTCCTCCTTTGCGTTTTTTCGCCACCTTATGCCCAGCAAGTCCGCCCCGTCCCGGAAATCCACATCGCTTACCAAGGCCGACTTCGAGGCCCTCTCCGATTTCCGCTACCAGTTGCGGCGCTTCCTGCGATTTTCCGAAGATGCGGCGCGCGCGGAAGGGCTGACCGTGCAGCAATACCTGTTGCTGCTGCATATCCGCGGTTGTGCCGACAAGGACTGGGCTTCCATCGGCGAACTGGCGGAGCGGCTGCAGGCAAAGCAGCACGGCGTGGTGGCGCTGGTCAACCGCTGCGAGGCGGCGGGGCTGGTCAGGCGCCGGCTCAACCCCGAGGACCGCCGCGTGGTGCAGGTGCACCTGCTGGCCAAGGGCGAGCGCTACCTGAACCGCCTGGCGATGCTGCACCGGACCGAGCTGGAATCGCTGCGCGGCGCTTTCCGCGTGGCCCGCATCACCCAGTTCAACGACGACGGCGCCGAGCGCGCCTGAGCCCCGGCAGGCCAGCACTGCCAGCCGGTTACAGGCAGTTACCAATCACAAGTTCCGGTGACACCCGCTGGCCGCCGGCGGCCCTAGACTCGCGCGCATTCCCCAACACGCGCAGCGCGCAGGAGTCCTGACATGTCCATCCCCCTTCGTTCGGTTGTGCTTGCGGTGCTTGGCGCCGGTGCGCTGGCCGGGTGTGCCACGCCGTATGGCTACGACAACGGCTATGGCGGAGGGTACGGCGGCAGCTACGGTGGCGGCTATAGCAGCAGCGGCTACGGCAGCAGCGGCTATGGCGGCAGCACCACCATCAGCGGCTACCCGGCGCAGCAGGGCTACCCGCAGGCATCGGGCTACCCGCAGGGGTATCCGCAGCAAGGGTATCCGCAACAGGGTTACCCGCAGCAAGGCTATCCCCAGCAGCCGTATCCACAGCAGTCATATCCGGACGGCAGCTACGGCAACAACTACGGCAACCAGGCCTACGGCGTGCGCTACGGCTGGGTCGAGGCGATTGAGGTGGTGCCCGGCCAGCCGCCTTCGACCAGCGGCGCGGGCGCCGTGGTCGGCGGCATCGTGGGCGGACTGCTGGGCCACCAGGTCGGCGGCGGCCGCGGCAATACCGTGGCCACCATCGGCGGCGCGGTTGCCGGTGCGGTGGCCGGCAACGAGGTCGAGAAGCGCACCGGATCCTCGGCCGCGGCTTACCGTGTGCGCGTGCGCACCAGCGACAACGCCTACCTGACGCTGACGCAGTCCAACGCCTACCAGATGCGCATCGGCGACCGCGTCAAGGTCGAGAACGGCGTAGCCGTGCCGTACTAAGCGCCGAACAGCTGCGCGTAGTCCTCGCGCAGCTGGCGCTTGAGCAGCTTGCCCGCCGTGTTGCGTGGCAGGTCCGCGACGAACACGATGCGCTTGGGCACCTTGAACGGCGCCAGCGCCTGGCGCGCATGGGCGATCAGCTCTTCCTCGGCGGCGTCTTCATGGCCGCGCTTGCGCACCACGCAGGCGGCCACTGCCTCGACCCACTTCGGGTGCGGCAGCGCGAACACCGCTGCCTCGGCCACCGCGCCGTGGGTGTACAGGCACTCTTCCACCTCGCGGCTCGATACCAGCACGCCGCCTGAATTGATCACGTCCTTGATCCGGTCCACCACGTACAGGTAGCCCTCGGCATCCATATAGCCGAGGTCGCCGGAATGGAACCAGCCGCCGGTGAAGGCTTCAGCGGTCTGTTCGGGCTTGTCCCAGTATTCCGTCAGCAGTTGCGGCGAGCGATGCACGATCTCGCCCAGCTCGCCAGGCGGCACGTCCTGCATGGTCTCGTCGACGATGCGGGTCTCGACGTTCAGTACCGGCCGGCCGGCGGAGGCGGGGCGCCCGGCGTGTTCGTCGGGGCCCAGCACCGTGGCCAGCGGCCCGATCTCGCTCTGGCCGTAGCAGTTGTAGAAACGCAGTGCCGGCAGCTTCTGTTGCAGCTCAAGCAGCACCGGCACCGGCATGATCGAGGCCCCGTAGTAGGCCTTGGTCAGCGACCCCAGCCGCGCCGGATCGAAGTCCGCATGGCGCAGCAGCGCGATCCACACCGTGGGCGGCGCAAAGAAGCTGGTGATGCCCTCGGCGTGGATGGTGCGCAGGCAATAGCCGGCCTCGGGGCTGTCGGCGATCAGCGTGGTGCCGCCGCACAGCAGCAGCGGCATCAGGAAGACATGCATCTGCGCCGAGTGGTACAGCGGCAGCGCGGCCAGCGAGTAGTCCGATTCGCGGATATCGCAGGCGGCAATGGTGCTGACGTATTCGGCCAGCAGCGCGCGATGGGTCAGCACGGCACCCTTGGGGGCGGAGGTGGTGCCCGAGGTGTACAGGATCTGCGCAGGCGTGGTGTCGGTGAGCGAATCGGACACCGGTGCCGCGGGGCCGCTGGCGGCGGCGGCCAGGACATCGCGCACCTTGCCGCCGTGCAGCGTGCCGCTGACCTTGCAGGGCAGGCCCTCGACGCGGTCGGCCAGCGCCGGATCGGCAAAGATCGCGCTGGCGCCCGATTGCGTGACGATGTACTCGGCTTCCGCGTGCGTCATCGAGAAATTGACCGGCACATGGATCAGGCCGCTGCGCAGGCAGGCCAGCCACAGCAGCACATAGGCGTCTGAGTTCTTGCCGAAGGCGGCCACGCGGTCGCCGGGGCGCAGGCCCCATTGCGCCAGCGCGCCGGCCACGCGGGCCGCGGCCTCATCCAGCTGGCGGTAGGTCCAGGCCCGTTCGCCGAAGCGGATCGCGGTCTTGCCCGGGCTGCGCCGCACGGCGCGGGCAATGGCGTCGGGAATGGTGTTGCGCAGGGCGCGCTGCTGCTCTGACTGCATGGTGGTCTCCATTGTTATGGTTTGGGGTCCAGCAAGTCTTGAAGCCAAGCGCCGAGGATAAAGGCTGCCGCCCGGCCATGGCAAGGCGGCAGCGTCTCGGGGTGGGACTACAGCGCGTCGGGGTGGACTACAGCGCTTCCGACAGGAACACCAGCGCGCGCCCGTGCGCCAGCGCGGCGCTGGGCTGGTGGTAGGAGCCGCGCGCCCAGCAGTTGAAGCCGTGGTCCGCGCCCTGGTAGACGTAGATCTCGCTGCCGGGTTTGCCGGCCATGGCGTCGCGCACGCCTTGCACGGCCTCTGGCGGGATGTGCGCGTCGAGCGCGCCGTAGTGGAACTGCACCGGCACACGGATGTTCGCCGCCTCTTGCAGCTGGTTCTGGATGCCGCCGCCGTAGTAGGGCACGGCCGCATCCACCAGCCCGCGCGCCGCGCTCAGGTACGACAGCAGGCCGCCGAAGCAATAGCCCACCGCCGCCACCTTGCCGGCGCCGGTGTGCTGGCGCAGCACCTGCACCGCGGCGGCAATATCGTCCAGCGCGGCCGTGACATCCACCGCCTTGCGCAGCGCCATGCCGCGCGCCATGTCGTCGCCTTCGTAGCCCAGTTGCACGCGTGGCGCCTGGCGCCAGAACACGTCGGGCGCCAGCACCGCATAGCCGTCGGCGGCGTACTGGTCCGCCACGGCGCGGATATGTTCGTTGACGCCGAAGATCTCCTGCAGCAGCACAATGCCCGGCGCGCCGGGCTGCACGCCTGCCGGCGGCAGGCTCAGGTAGGCATCGAAGCTGCCCGCTGCGGTGTCAACGCGGATCCACTGGCTGTCGGGGATGGCTGTCATGGGGAAAGGCTCTCCGGAAGGGCTCTGAACAGGAAAGCTGCAAGTTTGCCACTGCGCGCCGCTTCGTGCAGGGCAGGGCGCCCTGCTGCTGCCGTCAGTACGCGCGCGACTGCTGGTAGCGCTTGTTCCAGTTGTCGGTGTAGGCCCTGACCACGGCGGCGTCGCCGCGGATCAGCATGCCGTTCTCGGCGTTGCGCTCCTGCGCCGACTTGGTGAAGTTGAACGATCCGGTGAAGACTGCCTGGTCGTCGAACACCATCACCTTGTTGTGCGCAATCGCGGGCTTGTTGTCGATCACCACCGGCACGCCGGCATGCTTGAGGTAGGTGGCACTGGTATAGCGCTCGGACTGCTGGCTCTTGTCCAGGATCACGCGCACGTCCACGCCGCGCCGGTGCGCCTGCGCCACGGCCTCGGCAATCGGTGCGCTGGTGAACGAATAGGCCTGGATCAGCAGGCGCTGGCGCGTGCTGCGGATGGCATTGATCAGCAGCGCCTGGCAACTCGCGCCATCGGGCACGAAGCACAGCGTGTAGCCGCTGCCATCGGCAAACGGCTTGGCCGGCACCGGCTTCGCATCCGGCGGCTGGGCCGGCTTGCCGGTGCGCGTGGGAAAGTGGTTGGCGACGGCCTCGTTGAAGGTCTCGCTGATGCTGTTGGCGATGGTGTCGGTCACCTGGTCGAAGGTGGAAGCCGAGCGGGCATGCGCCAGCAGCGCGAAGGGACTGAACGAGGTGAAGGCCGACACGGCGGCGGCCAGGCCCAGGCCCAGCACGGCCCGGCGAATGAATCTGTAAGTCACGGCGGATCTTTGCGTCGGTGAATGACGGCATGCGCGCGCCGCGCGCCGCATGCCGTCGGGGCGGGTTCGCAGCGTAGCAGCCGCATACGCCACTGGCAAAGCGTGATTGTGTAACAGGATCTGCGGCCGGCTATGCGCTGCAGCATCGGTGCACCGCCGCTGCCCTTGGGACTATCCGCACCCGCGCCTATGATGGATGGAACCCCCGCGGGTCCGCCCGCCAAGGAGAGGGATATGAGCAACCATACCTACAAGCTGGTCGAGATCGTCGGATCTTCACCCGATGGCTGCGACCAGGCCATCCAGAGCGCCATTGCCAAGGCCGGTGAAACCATCAAGAACATCGACTGGTTCGAAGTGGTGGAAACGCGCGGCCACATCACGAACGGCAAGATCGCGCACTACCAGGTCACGCTGAAGATCGGTTTTCGCGTGAGCTGAGTGCGGCGCCGCGCTTGCGCGGCGGTATTGCGTGCCGGCACGGGCTGCGCTGCCTGTGCGGGTTGGTGCGCGTGCTCGCTCCGGACGCAGCCTTCGGGATAAAAAAAATCGGCCGACGCGAGACTGCCGTCGGCCGGGTGCAGGGAAACCTGGTGTCGTCAGCCCAAACGCGACCAGCTCAGTCGAACTGGTACGAATAAGTCATGTTGATCCGCGGCGACCGACGGCTTGCATTGGTCGGCTTGTCACCCACCGGTTGTGCCACCGAAATATCCAGCGTGTAGTAGCGCCGGTCCGAGAAGCGCGCGCCAATGGCTACCGATGATAGGCTGCGGTGCGACAGCGACACGCTGTTGGAGAACACGCGCGCCACGTCGGCCGACACATAGGGCTGGATGGTGCGCAGGTAGGTCATGTCGGGCAGGAACAGGCGGCTGATTTCCGCCGAGGCCCCCCAGCCCTTGTCGCCCGCCACTTCGCCGGCGGGATAGCCCAGCCCGAAGAAGCGTCCGCCGAAGCTGATCTGCTCGCCCGAGGCCAGGCGGTCGCCGCTGTACTGGCCCGCCGCGGCCACGGTGAGGCCGAAGCCCGCCGGCAGGTCTTTCGACTGCGACAGCAGCAGCCGCGTGCGGAAGAAGCTCAGGTCGTTGGTGTTGTTCTGGCGGCTCGCGCCCAGCGCATCGAAACCCTTGTACAGGCCGAGCGTGGCGTTGCGGCTCACGCCTTCGCCGCGCTGAACGTAGGTCAGCTCCGCGGTGCCCACGCGCACGTTGGTGCCCAGCGTCACGCGCGTGCCGGTGGCGGTGTGGGTGTACCGCTCGAACTGGTCGGCGCCGTAGAAGCCGCCGGTCAGCGTGAGCGTATGCGCGTTGGACAGCAGCAGCGGATAGCTGACTGAGCCGCCGATGCGCTTGGTGTCGTTGACGTAGCGCGGGTTGAACCCGATCGCCTCCAGCGTGGCGTTCTGCGGCACGCCTCGGTAGTGCGAGGCATTGAGCCGCGCGATCATGCCCTCGGTGCCGAGCGGCTGCGCGTAGCTGGCGGCGTAGTACTCCTCGTTGTCGCGGCCCTTGGGGAACAGTGCCGAGACCGAAATCTGCTCGCCCAGCGGCGTCAGGCTGTTGGTGGTCGCGGTGGCAATGGCGCGCAGGCCTGGCGACATGTATTCAATGCCGGTGCCGAAGGTGAACGGCTTGCGCTTGACGTCGAGCACCATCTCGCAGGCGCCGTCGGTGGTGGTCGGCGGCTGCACCGTGGCCGCCACCTGCAGCCCGGGCTGCAGGGCCAGTGCATTGACGTAGTGTTCGAATCGGTCCTGGCGCAGCGGGCGGTCCTGCTGCAGCTTCTCGGCAATGGCGCGCAGCCGGCCCTCTGCCGGGCCCGCCTTGCCAGTGACCGTCACCTTGGCCACATAGCCTTCGACCACGGTGATCAGCACATCGCCGTTGGCAAAATCCTGCGCCGGCACAAAGGCAAACGAGAGCGGATAGCCGCGCTCCTTGTACATCTGCGTCACCGTGTTGGCCGCTTCCAGCAGCTGCGCCACCGTGATCTCGCGGTTGGCCAGCGGCTTGAACTGCGCGGCCACTTCCTCGAACGGCAGCGTCTTCGCGCCCTCGATGCGAAAGCGCCGTGGTGTCAGGCGTGTATTGAGCAGGTCCTGCATGGCCGCCTGCGGCCGTTCGACCTGCACGGTCACGCTGCTGTCCGGCCGGGCCGGAGCAATCTTCGGGAGCGTCTGGGTTGGGTCGCCCTGGACCGGGCTGCGCGGATCGGCCTGGACCAGGCCGTGATGGAACGCGCCGACGCCGACCAGCAGCGCGGCAACGCGATGACGTGCACGCATGGCAAAACCCCTGTAAGGAAATACTGCGGCTATTGACGTCGCGTGCCACTGGCGCGGGGATTGCCGCTACCCCCGGGCGCCTGCTGTCCGATGCTGCCGGCTCAGCGCGTGGCCGCTACGTTGAATCTGGTGTGCTCCGCTGCCCGCGATCAGGCGATCGCCAGGGCAGCGGCTGAGGCAGGATTACTTCTGGCCGAGCGCACCGGTCAGGCCGCCCAGCAGGCCGCCAACCAGGCCGCCGATCGGGCCGGTGGCGCCGGTGGTCGAACCCTTGCTGGTGGTGCTGCCCGCGGTGGAGGTGGCGCCACCGGTCACGGCGGCGACAACATTGGTGACGGGAGCCAGCGGGCTGGTGGTGCCGGTGCCCGCCGCGGCGCCGGTGACGCCGCCCACCACGCCATTCACCACGCCGCTGACCGCGGTGGTGACCGGTGCCAGCGGCGAACCGGTGCTGCCGCCGGTGGCACTGCCAAGGCCGCCGGTGGCGGTGCTGACCAGGCTGGTGACCGGTGCCAGCGGCGAACCGGTGCCGCCGCCGGTGGCACCGCCAAGGCCGCCGGTGATGCTGCTCACCAGGCTGGTGACAGGCGCCAGCGGCGAACCCGTACCGCCAGCGCCTGCACCGCCAGTCAGCCCCCCGGCCAGCGCAGTCACCGGTGCCAGGACCGGGCTCAGCGCGCCCAGGCCGCCGCCGCTGGCGGGCCCGTTCACTGCGCCGCCCAGCGATGCCACGGTCGTGCCGGTGGCGCTCACCACGCCGCCGACGCCCGAGACTACCGGCGTGTTGGTCTGTTGCAGCTTGGTGCCCGCCGTGGCCAGCGCACCGCCCACGGTTGCGAGCAGGTTGTTGGCCGGGGCGCCCAGGCCCGTGGCCGCGCCCAGCGTCTGCGTGGCGCCGGTCAGCTGCGAGGTGATCGGCACGATCAGCTTGCTGGTGGTAATGGTCACCTGCTCGACTGCGCCGGTCGACAGGACCGTGGTCAGCGTGCCGCCGGCGTTGCTTACCGTGTCGCCCAGCTTGTCCACCACCGTGCCCAGCGGCGAGGTCAGTGGCGCCAGCGGCGCGAGCTGGCCGGTGCCCAGGCCGCTGACAGCGGTGCCGGCGCTGGACACTGCCTTGCCGAGTTCGGTGACCACATTGCCGGTGCTGGCGACCGTGGTGCCAACCGGATTGGTCGAATTGGGGATGCTGCCCAGGCCCGCTTGCAGGCCCGTGGCCAGCGCGCCCACGGCATCGCCGGTGGAGGCCACCACGCCGCCGAGGCCGCTTTGCGTCTGTGTCGGCACCAGCGGCAGGTTGGCGCTGCCGAGCTGGTTGCCGAGGTCGGTGACGGTGCTGCCCGTATTGCCCAGCACCGTGCCGGCATTGTTGATGACGGTGGCGGTCGGGGTCAGTGCGGCAGGCGTTTCGCCGCCGCCAGTGTTGCCGCCGTTGCCACCCGTTCCACCGGTACCACCCGTGCCGCCGCCCGTGCCACCGGTACCGCCGCCGGCGACGTCGGTGCTGCCGGCGGAGCCACCCATGCCGCCGGTGCCATCGGTACCCGTGGTCTTGGTGCCGCCATTGGTGCCCGCCGTGTCGCTGGTGCCCATGGAGGTCGATCCGCTGCCGCTGGCGCAGCCACCCAGGGCCAGCAAGGTTGCGAGGAGTGCCGTTACGGCGAGTTGTTGTTTGCGCATGTTCTGTTCCCTCATTCCCGTCGTTTAAATCGCTCGGCCGCGCAACGCGTTCGCATTCTGCGTGCGGCGGTGACGGATATGGCGCAATCGGTATGCCAGCGCTGCGGCGCGTCCTGGAACGGACCCCGCGGAAGTCGGGTGTGGTGCCCGCAAAGCCTTGCCGGGTACGGCTTCCAGGGGAGCCGTGGGAACCGCTTGCGGCGCTGCCGGGGATGGGGTGTCAGGGCGGCCGCGCGTTACGCGTTACGTAACGTGTGTCGTCTGCAGGGAACAAGACAGCCGGAACGGCGGGCTCGCGGCGACGGCGAACCAGCCAGGAAAGCGCGGCGTGCCACGCGCTGCCGACGCCTCCCGTCACGGTCATCCGCGCCGCAGTGTTCCCGTATCCCGGAACACGTTACGTAGCACGTAACACATCAGGCCCGCGCCGCAACGACGTTTGTGCCCGCCCGATTGCTACCCCGCGTCACCCGCTAATCCGCGCCAGGCAAGGCTCGCAGTGCCGTGGCCGATTCCGTGCCGGCACCGCTGGCGCCGCTGGCACGCGCCTTGCCATTGGTTGTCCAGACGCGCCGACGATCTCGCGTTCCACTGTCTTGCGGTTCCGGTTCGGAGCGGTCCGCCAGAGGAACAAAGCGGGACACCGGGGAGGCTCGTCGGCAATCCCATGCGGCGTACATAAGACAAGACGGCCGGCAACACCGTGGCCAACAAGACAGGAGAAGGACAATGAATATCAAGCATCCGTCGCAGCATGGCATGACCTCACTGGCCGCGGCAGGCGTGGCCGCCCTTGCCTTGCTGATGGCAGGCTGTTCGTCGAGCGGTGGCGGCAGCGGCGCCAATCCGCGGCCCAACAGCAACATCGACACGCCGGTCACGCCGGGACCGTCCGCATCGGGCGAGACCACGCCCACCGCCAAGGTGACCGAAGGCGCGGGCAATACCGTGGTGGCCACGGGCAATGCCATCAGTGACATCGGCAAGAGCATCCAGGAAGCGCCGCTGCCGTTGCTGCCCACTCAGGCGCGCGAAGGCGCCGGCGGCGTGGTGATCAAGGCCGGTAGCGCCATTGGCTCGCTCGGTGCCGGCGTGCGCGACGGGCTGGGGCAGATGGGTTCGGTCGACAACCCGGTTGGCGTGACTGTGGCCAGCACCAGCAACGTGGTCCACGACGTGGGCGAGGCGTTGATCAGCGGCGGCGACCTGGTGTACGGCCTGGGCACCGAGAAGCTGGCGCCGCTGGCTCCGGTGACCACCCCGGTGGGTGGCCTGGTCAGGCACGTGGGCATCGCGGTGCACGACAGCAGCGGCAAGCTGCACAGCGTGCTGTCCGAAGGCCCGGTCGCGCAGGTCACGAATACGGTCAGCAAGGTCATCGTGCCGCTGACCAGCAAGGTCACCGACGGCACGCAGACACTGGGCGCAGCCACGCACCTGGGCGAGCCGGGCAACGGCCTGCTCTACAAGGTCGGCAATACGGTGGCGGCCGGCGGCAGCATGATCAGCAACACCCACGCACCGGTGGTCTCGCCGCTGGGTGGCGTGGTGACTGAGGCCGGCAAGACGGTAGCGGCCGCTGGCGCGATCCTCAACGGCAATGGTCAGGGCGGCGGCAACCCGCTTGGTGGCCTGCTGAGCAACCTGCCGCTGGCAGGCGCGGGCGGCGGGTACGGTGGCGATGGCGGCCATGGCGGCAACCTGCTCGGCGGCGTGTTGAACAACCTGCCGCTGGCCAAGGTCGGTGGCGGCGGTGAGGGCGGTTCCGCGGGCGGCGCGCTCGGTCCCGTGACCTCGCTGCTGGCGCCGGTGACCGGGCTGGTCGGCGGGCTGAAGCAAGGCGCACACGATAGCCAGGGTGGCAGCGGTGACCACAAGACGTTGCAACTGCCGCTGGTGGGAGGCCTGCTGCACTGAAATGTCTCATACCGGCTAGGTGTTTTCACGGTGCGCTGTCGCTCATCACCCCGTCGCAGCGCATCTTTTTATTTTGGCTGGCATTGCGGCCTATGACCGCAATGCCAAGTTGCAGGCCGGTTCCCGCCCGGTCTGCCTGCTCTTTAACAACCTGTGACCCGGGCGTGCCGGGTCGTTTCAAACGCGCGTCTTAACCCCTTTGGGTCATTGCTATCACCCGTAGGAGGGGTATGGTTGAGACATTCCATGTCTTAAAAAGAAAGCGCAGCAAGCGTGAAAAGTCGATAAAAGAGCGGGCCACAGAGCACCGTGATAATCGAACGGGGGAAGCGTGATCGCGGCATCAGATCACTTCGGGAGTGGAAATCATGAAACGACTCATTGCACGCTTTATTAACGATGAGCGCGGGGCGACGGCTATCGAGTATGGCCTGATCGTCGGGCTTGTCGCTCTGGCGATTGCCGTCGGCGCTGGCAAACTCGGCACGGAGCTTAACGCCAGCTTCGATCGGCTTTCGGTCACGGTTTCGGGATGGTTCAAGTAAACAAGCCGAAACCATAAGACCGGCGTGATTGCCGCGCTCCTCTGCGCGGCGACCCTCTACACAGACTTCCTCCACCGGCGCGTTCCCAACGCCTTGCTGGCGGCTGCCGTGCTGGCCCTCGGGCTGTCACTGCTCGCCGGACAGGGCATGGAACTGCCGCTGACCACGCGCCTGATCGGCGCCGGGCTGGGCCTTGCGGTCACGCTGCCGGTATATGCCCTCGGGCAGATGGCGGCGGGTGACGTCAAGTTCCTGGCGGTGGCGGGGTTGTTCACCGGGCCGCAAGGACTGGTAGTGGCATGGGTCGTCGGCAACCTGCTCGGGCTGGTGCACGCGCTGCTGGCGCTTGCACGGGGCGGTCGCGCGCCGGCTACAAGTCAAGCCATCGATCACCAGGAAAGCGGACCTATTCCAACGGCGCAGTTTTCGCGGGCGCGCGGCATTCCGTATGCCGCGTATCTGGCCGTGGGCGTGCTGGCCTGGATGGCTGCGGGCCTTTAGCCGGACAGGCTAGTGGCAAGCAGGCTGCGCCGCCGGTCGGCGCGAAAGAACACCAAGGGACCGGGGTTTCAGATGTTGCTGCACGCAAGGGTCAACAGGGGGATCAACCGGCGCCGCCACGGCGCCGGCAGCGCTGCGATCGAGTTTGCGATCGTGGCGCCGGTGCTGCTCGCCATCGTGATCGGCATCGTCTACTACGGCGTGATGCTGGCGCTGCAGCAGGTGCTGACGCTGGCCGCCGAAGAGGGCGCGCGCGCTGCGCTGCGCTATCCAGCGGGCGTTTCCGGCTCAGGCCTCGCGGCCACGCAAGGCGCTCGCGTCGATGCAGCGGCTGCGATGGCGCGCG
This sequence comes from Cupriavidus sp. FW305-46, assembly GCF_058787075.1. Taxonomy (NCBI): domain Bacteria; kingdom Pseudomonadati; phylum Pseudomonadota; class Betaproteobacteria; order Burkholderiales; family Burkholderiaceae; genus Cupriavidus; species Cupriavidus sp. FW305-46. The sequence continues at coordinate 19,648 of NZ_JBYSZI010000065.1, read as the reverse complement.
GCACGCTTCCCACATCCATCAGGAATTTGCTGTCCACCGGCAACGTTGCGCAGGCGGTGCCCTGCGCATCCGGCTCCACCGATGTCTGCGTGCAGGTCACGCTGAGCCTTCCCACCACCAACATCCTTCCCGCCGTGCCGATGGTCCCGGTCCCCGCAACGCTGTCGGGCTCGGCAATGGTCCAGCTTTCTCCTGATATCTGAGCCGCCATGCCCATCCAAAGGAAATCCGCATGACCAGCAAGCAGATCCGACTCCTGGCGGTGGCGCTGCTTGGCCTGGCGCTGCTGCTTGCGCTACTGGCGTGGCAAGTGGGCCGCCAGCCGGCACAGGCGCCCGCGGCATCGACATCCGCCAAACCGCTGCACGCAGTGGTGGTGACCACGCAAGCGGTGGAAGCGGGCAAGCCCCTTGCCGCCGAGTCGCTCAAGGTCGAGATGCTCCCGATCGATCCCACCGGCGCCTACAGCGAGGTGGCGCGCGTGACGGGGCAGGTGCCGCTGGTGGCGCTTGGCGCCAACGTGCCGGTGCTCGAAAGCCAGTTGCTGGCTGGCCTGGCCACGCAGGTACGGGAGGGCGAACGCGCGGTGGCCGTGTCGGTCGATGAAGTCATCGGCGTCGGCAACCAGGTGCAGCCGGGCGACTATGTCGATGTCTTCCTGGTGCTGCGCCGCGACCAGCAGGAGATCCCGGAAAGCCAGGCGCGCATGCTGCTGTCGCGCCTGCGCGTGCTGGCCTACGGCGTCGCCTCGGTCAACCGGCCGCAGAACGCCAAGCCGGAACAGATGATGGCGCGCCAGGAAGGCGCCAAGACCGCGGTGCTGTCGGTGCCGCTGGAGCAGGTCAGCCGGCTGGCGATGGCGCAGCAGTCCGGGCGCCTGCTGCTGGCGCTGCGCAATCCGCAGGACGAAGCCATGCCCAGCGACGGCATGTTTGCCGAACCCCGGCCCGCGCTGGCCGCGCGCGCCGGCGTTCCCGCCGAAGCGCCGCGCGCCGCCCCCGACAAGGCCATGGCCGGCGTGGTGCTGTCCGGCCTGGCCGCTACCGCCGGTGCCTCTGCCCCGCGCGCGCCGGTGGCAGCGCCGGCGCCGCGGCCGTTGCAGGTTGCCGTGCCGCCCGCGCCAGCCCAGGCAAGACAAAGCGCAGGCGTGGAAGTCATCCGCGCGGGCAAGCGCGAGATCGAATAAGAACGTGGGCGCCGACTTTATGCAAATTCAGAAGAAACCAGCCCATTCGGCGGCCCTGCGCCGCAGGCTGATGCAGCTCGCGCTGGCCGCGATGCTGGCCACTACCGGGTGGTGCGCACTGGCGCCGCGCGCACAGGCGCAGGAAGTCGTGACCGCGCGCCAGTTGCGCCTGCTGGCCGGCGCGCAGAAGGAGATCCGCAGCGCGCAACCGGTGGAGCGCGTGGCGGTGGGCAACCCGGCGGTGGCCGATGCGCTGGTGCTGCGCACGCGCGGTGCCCCCAGCGTGCTGCTGGTGGCCAAGCAACCCGGTGTGACCGACGTGATGGTGTGGACGCGCGGCGGCGCCGAGCCGCTGACCTACAACGTGCAGGTCGATGCCATCGCGCCCGATGCCGATGGCGCGAAGCTTGGCTATTCCGCGGCAGGTGCCTCCATCACCGGCCAGTCGCCCGATGCCTATGCCGCGGCGCGCGCGCAGGCCGCGGCGCGCGCAGCCACCAACGGCAAGACCGATGGCAAGCCCGGCCTGGTGGTGGACCGCTCGACCGTGCCGCTCTCCGGCACCGTGCAGGTCGACGTCAAGGTGGTGGAGATCAGCAAGACCGTGCTCAAGGAAGTCGGCATCAACTTCTTCCGCAACAACTCCGGCTTTGCCTTCGGCACGTTCTCGCCATCGACGCTGAACAAGTTCACCTTTACGCCCGGCAGCGGCGGCGCGCCGGGCAGTTTCAGTGCCGACATCGCGTCGCCGATGAGCAATGCCTTCAACCTGGTGGCCGCGTCGCTGACCCACGGCATCTTCGCCAATATCAGCCTGCTGGAGGCCAACGGCCTGGCGCGCGTGCTGGCCGAGCCCAGCCTGGTGGCGCTGTCCGGCCAGAGCGCCAGCTTCCTGGCCGGCGGCGAGATCCCGATCCCGGTGCCGCAGGCGCTGGGCACCACTACGATCCAGTTCAAGCCATTCGGCATCGGGCTGACGGTGTCGCCCACGGTGCTGTCGGCCGACCGCATCGCGCTGAAGGTGGCACCGGAGGCGAGCGATCTCGACCCATCGCGCGGCATCTCGATCAATGGCGCGGTGGTGCCCGCCATCGTCACGCGGCGCGCCGACACCACGGTGGAACTGGGTGACGGCGAGAGCTTCGTGATCGGCGGGCTGGTCAGCCGCAACACCGTCAGCAACGTCAACAAGGTCCCGGTGCTGGGCGACCTGCCGGTGATCGGCGCCTTCTTCAAGAACCTGAATTTCCACCAGGAAGACCGTGAGCTGATGATCGTGGTCACGCCGCGCCTGGTGAAGCCGCTGGCCAAGGGCGCGCCGGCGGCGCAAGCTGTTGGTGCCGATGGCCGCACCAACGGCAACCCCAATGTATGGGGCTGGTATGTGCTGGGCGAATACGCGGACCCGACTTTGCCGGGTTTCTCAAAATAGCCGCCGGCCGTGCCGGCAGGCATGGCCAACGGCTTGAGGCAGAGAGATGGACTATTTTCTGTTGCATGCAACACAGGGCGAAGTGAAGGACTGGCTGGGCAAGGTCCTGGGCGGGCTGGGCACGCTGGTGGCAGAAGGCGGCGCCCAGGAAGCCTTTCTCGAGCGCGCGGCCCAGCTGCGCCCGGGGCTGGTGTTCCTGCATTTCTCGACGGAGCTGGCCGGCGCGTCGGCGCGGCTGGGCGAGCAGCTGCTGCGGCTCTTCCCAGGCCTGCCGCTGGTCGCGGTGGGCCACGCCGACGAGCCCGGCATCATGCTCGCGGCGCTGCGCGTGGGTGTGAAGGACTTTATCGACCTGCGCGACGCGCCTGCCGATGCCGAGGCCGTGGTCAAGCGCCTGGCCGTGCCGGGCGAGCAGGTGCGCCCGGCCGAGTCGGCGCGCGAGGGCAAGATCGTGGCGCTGCTGGGCGCACGCCCCGGCGTGGGCGTGACCAGCCTGGCCGTGAACCTGGCCGCGGCGGCACGCCGCCACCTGCCGCTGAACGAAAAGACCGACGCGCGCGCCGAAGTGCTGCTGCTGGACCTGGGCCTGCCGGCGCGCGACGGCGCGCTGTACCTGAACCTGAGCCCGGGCTTCCACTTTGTCGAGGCGGTGCGCAACCTGCGCCGCTTCGACCAGGTCTTCGTGCAGACCGCGCTTACGCGCCACGGCAACGGCTTATGCGTGCTGCCGCTGCCCGCGGCGCTGGGCGAGCTGCGCGACATCTCCTACTCCGAAGCCATCAGTCTGCTGGAGCGGCTGCGCGCGTTTTTCGACATGCAGATCATCGACCTGGGCGGCTTCGGCAATGCCGAGTTCACCGCGCAGATTGTCAAGGCCGCCGACAGCGTGGTGCTGGTGGCCGACCAGAGCGTGGGCGCGATCGTCTCGGCGGCGGAGCTGGTGCATGAACTGCGCGCGCGCGAGGTGGAGCGCGACGACCTGCACCTGCTGGTGTCGCGCTTCGATGCGCGCCTGGGCGTGGATGCCGCGCAGATCGCGCACCGCGTGGGCGTGCAGTCGGTGGGCACGCTGCCCGACAGCCGCGCACCGCTGGTGCTGGCCATGAACCGCGGCGCGGTGCTGGCCGACGACGATCCGCACGACCCCTATGTGCGCGCGCTGGCCGACCTGCTGGCACGACTGGGCTACCGCGCGGCGCAGGCCAGGGAAACCAGCCTGCTGGCGCGCATGAAGGACAAACTGCCTGAGGCGCTGCGCGCGGTGCGCGTGGCACGCATTGGAAGCTGACATGACGCAAGCGATTGAATTTTCCGACCACGCCCCCGCACCGTTCCCGGTCTCGCAGGAATTCCAGAACATCAAGGAAGCGGCGCACGAGCACCTGCTGACCCGCATCGAAGAGCTCGGCGCAGAGTTCGGCCGCTGGTCGCGTACCGCGATCCAGCGCTTTGTCGACCTGGAACTGGAGAGCTTTACCCGGTTGCGCCGTATCCCCATCAACGAGGCTGAGCTGCGCCAGATCGCCGAGGCGCTGACCAAGGAGTTGGCCGGCTTCGGCCCGATCGAAGACCTGCTCAACGACCCTGCGGTGGAAGACATCCTGGTCAACGGCCACCTCGACGTCTACGTGTCGCGCCACGGCGTGCTGGAGCGCATCCCGGTGCGCTTTAACGACAGCGGCCACCTGCTGCGCATCGTGCGCCGCATCCTGGCGCCGATCGGCAGGCGGCTGGATGAGTCCAACCCGATGGTCGATGCGCGCCTGCCGGACGGCGGCCGCATCAACGTGGTGATCCCGCCGCTGGCGCTGGAGGGCCCGGTGGTGTCGATCCGCAAGTTCCGCAAGGACCCGATGACGCCTGCTGACCTGCAGGCGCTGGGCACCATGAGCCCCGAGATCTGCGACCTGCTGCAGGCCGCGGTGCAGGCGCGCTGCAATATCCTGGTGAGCGGCGGCACCAGCTCGGGCAAGACTTCGCTGCTCAACGCGCTGGCCACCTTCGTGCCGACCACCGAGCGCGTCATCACCATCGAGGACACCGCCGAGCTGGCGCTGAACCATCCGCACGTGGTGCGGCTGGAAAGCCGTCCCGGCGGCTTCGAGGGCACCGGCGTGGTGTCGATCCGCGACCTGCTGCGCAACAGCCTGCGCATGCGCCCGGACCGCATCATCGTGGGTGAAGTGCGCGGCGGCGAGGTGCTGGAAATGCTCCAGGCGATGAGCACAGGCCACGACGGCTCGATGGGCACTATCCACGCCAGCAGCCCGCGCGAATGCCTGTACCGGCTGGAGATGCTGGCCGGTTTTGCCGGCTTCCAGGGCAGCGAGGCGAGCCTGCGCCGGCAGATCGCCAACGCCATCGACTTCATCGTGCAGATCGCGCGGCTTTCCAACGGCAAGCGCCGCATCGTCTCGATCACCGAGATCACCGGGCTGGGCGACAACATCATCTCCACCCAGGAGCTGTACCGCCACGAGCCCTACGTGAACCCGGACGGTACCGAGACTGACCGCTGGCTCTCGCTCGGCCTGCTGCCGCACTCGCCCAAGCTGGCGCGCATGCGCGGACCGGGCTTCATGCTGGACGACCGCTTCGATGTCTAGCGCCACGCTGCTGCTCGCCGCCATGGCCCTGGTCATCACCGGCCTGGGCCTGCTGCTGCTGGCCAGCGCGCAGGCGCGTGCGCGCCGCGAGCAGCAGCAGGCCTTCCTGCAGGCGCAGACCGAGCAGGTGCGCCTGCGCTATGCGCAGGCGCCGGATCCGGCGCTGCAACTGCCCGCGCGCGACCTGCGCCGCCGCTGGGACGACTTCCTGCGGCGTGCCGACCTGGCGCCGACGCGCCGCACCGCCATCGTCTGGATCACGCCGGTGGTGCTGTGCACGCTGGCCGGCGCGGTGGCGGGGCAATGGCTGGGCGCAGTGTCGGCCCTGATCGTGGCGCTGGCAGTGGCGGCGTTCGCGGCATGGAACCGCGTGCGCCGCCTGCACAAGAAGCTGCTGTCGCAACTGCCCGGATTCCTGGACGGTGTGGTGCGGCTGATGACCATCGGCAGCAGCGTGCCGGCGGCGTTCCAGAACTCCATCGCCAATACCGAGGCGCCGCTGCGCCAATGCCTGGTGCAGGCAATACACCTGCAACGCGCTGGCAAGGAGCTGGACCAGGCGGTGCTGCAGGTCGGGCGCGTGTACAAGGTCGAGGAACTGGTGCTGGTGGCTTCGGTGCTGCGCCTGTCGGTGCGCTACGGCGGCCGCGCCGATGTGGTGATGGAGCGCACCGCTGCCTTCATGCGCGACCGCGAACAGGCCCAGCGCGAGCTGATGGCGCTGTCGGCCGAGACCCGGCTGTCAGCGTGGATCCTGGGGCTGCTGCCGTTGGTGGTGGCCGGCGGCCTGTTCATGCTGAACGCGGGCTACATCATGATGATGTGGAAGGATCCCACCGGCAAATCGATGCTGCTGTCGGCCCTGGCGCTGGAAGTTGCCGGGGCCTTCATGCTGTACCGGCTGGCCAAGTCGATCTGAGCGGCATGCCAGCACGCAGACAAGAGCCAACATGGACCGCCTGACACTGATTTCGCTCAGCCTGCTGGTCGCCGCTTGCGGCGTGGGCGTACTGACGCTGCCGCTGTTGCGCGACTGGCGCCAGCGCCGGCTGGCGGCGCGCACCATCGACGGCGCGCTGGCACGGCAGCGCGCGGCAGAAGCCGCCCAGGCCACGCACGCCACGGCTCCCGCCGCGCCGCAGGGCAGGGGCGGGGCGGCTACGGCGATCGGGGCGCAACTGGGCGCGCGCGTGGGCGAGCGCATCAACGCCCACTGGCTGGATTCGCGCCTCGGGCGCGCGGTGGTGACGCCGGAAGACCAGCAGTTGCTGGAGCAATGCGGATGGTACGGGCCGCAGTCGCGCATGCTGTTCGGCGTGCTGCGGCTGGGGTTGCCGTTGGCCCTGGCGCTGGCTGCCATGCTCTGGCACGTGGGCGCGGGTGCCTTCGCCATCGTCGCGTGGGGCTTCGGCACGTTTGCGCTGGCCTACCTGGCCCCCAAGTGGCACCTGCGCCGCCGTGCCGCGGCGCGCCTGCGCATGGTCGATGACGAACTGCCGGTGCTGATCGACATGCTGCGCCTGCTGCAGGGCGTGGGCCTGTCGATCGACCAGAGCCTGCAGGTGATCGTGGCCGAGTTCGGCAGCATGCTGCGCGTGCTGGGGCCGGAGCTGGCACGCGCCAACCAGCAGTTTGCCTCGGGACGCTCGCGCGAACAGACGCTCTTGCGCATCGGCCGGCTGTTCGACAGTGAAGACCTGAAGAGCCTGATCACGCTGCTGACGCAGGTGGACAAGCACGGCGGCGCGGTGCAGGAGCCGCTGCGCCTGTTCGGCCTGCGCATGCAGGAGGCGCGCAAATCGCGCATGAAGGACGAGATCGGCCGGCTCACGGTCAAGATGACCGCGGTGATGGTGGTGAGCCTGCTGCCGGTGCTGCTGATCCTGACCGCGGGCCCCGGCTTCCTCGGGGTGATCCGCATGCTGGCACATATGGGAGGGACGCGATGACGCGCTCAGTCGGTCCGGCGCTGGGCCGGATCTCGAAAACGGCGGCGTGCCTGCTGCTGGCGGCGCTGTCCGGCTGCGCCGCCAATCAGAACGGGGCCGCGGCCATGCATGACCGGGCCGAGGCCCAGGTGGAACTGGCCAAGCTGCGCGACAAGACCGCGCGCGCCGAATACAGCGAGCAGGCGGTCTACCTGGGCCTGATCCGCAAGATGCAGCAGGACGGGCTTTACTTCGCCTCGCTGGCGCATATCGAGGTCTACGTGAAGCGCTTCGGCGCCGGCCCGGAGATCCAGGCGATGCGCGCCGATGCGCTGCGCGAGACCGGGCAGGACAAGGCTGCCACCGATGCTTACCAGCAACTTGCAGCGACGTCGCAGGGCGAGCAGGCCGCGCATGCGCACCACGGGCTCGGCCTGCTGGCGGGGCGCCAGGATGACTTTGCGCGCGCCGTCACCGAGCTGCGCCAGGCCGCCGCGCTCGACCCTGTCAATCCGCGCATCTCCGGCGACCTGGGCTATGCGCTGATGCGTGCCGGCGCGCTGCAGGACGCGCGCGTGCCGGTGATGCAGGCGCTGGAACTGGACGCGCGCAATCCGCGTGTGATCAGCAACGCCGTGGTGTGGCTGATCGCCGACGGCAAGCGCGCGCAGGCCAACGCCATGATGCAGAAGGCCGCACTGCCGGAAGCCACGCGCAGCGCCATCCGCAAGGAAGCCGACCGCATCGCCCGCGCCACCGCGGCGCGCGACCGCGCAGCGGCCCGCCCTGCGCCGGCAGTGCGGGCGCCATCGAAACCCGCCACCACCGCACCGGCCACCTCGGTGGCGGCCGTGGCCGCAACCGCAGGGGCTACCCCATGACCGCGATGTTCCGCATTGCCATCCCCGCGCTCTGCCTGCTGATGCTGGCGCCCGCCGCGCAGGCGCAGACCGACCGTGCCACGACCGAGGCCGCCGCCACCGGCATGCCGGCAGGCAGCCCGGCACAACGCGAGATTGGCGCCGACACGCGTGCCATCCTTGCCATCCAGCGCGAAGGCTCGCAGGCCGGCCCCATGCTGCCGATGCACGGCGAGCAGGCCGCGCTGGGCTATGAGCGCTACATGAACAGCTTCCGCTTCGCGCTGCCGGAGTTCTACACGGGGCAGGCCAACGCCAGCACCGCGCGTGCCGGCTCCGCCGGCCAGATGATGGGCGGCAAATGAGCTTGCGCCAGCCGCGGCTGCGCCGGGCAGCCACTTCGGCACGCGGCGCCATCAGTGTGATGGCGGCGCTGCTGATCGCCACCGTGGCGATTGCCGCGCTGGTGTCGATCGACGTGGGGCATGTGTTCATGCGCCAGCGGCAGTTGCAGAACATGGTGGACCTGGCCGCGATGTCGGCGGCGCAGCAGCTCAAGCGGGCGGATACGCCGGCCAATCTCAACGGCGCCGTGCTGGGCACCGTCAGCAATATTGGCGCGAAGAACGGCTATCCGTCAGGCATTGCAATGGGTTGCGGCGATGCCACCGGTGGCGGCGCGGATGCCATGACTGCCTGTCTTGGCGTGTGGGATCCGGCGAGCGGCGGCCCGAAGCATTTCAGCGCTACGTATGAAGCAAGCAAGGTCTCGCCCAATGCCGTGCGCGTGCAGGCCACGCAGACTGTGCCAATCCTGTTCGTGATCAATGGGGGGAGCGGCCGGCAGCTGTTTGCGGAATCGATTGCCAGTGGCAGTCCGCCGGTGGCGGCGTTTTCGCTGGGTACTGGGTTGCTGGACGTCTCCACCGCCAACAGCATGCTGAGTGTGTTGTTGGGCAATACGGTGAGCTTGTCGTTGGTGGACTGGCAGGGACTGGTCAATACCACCGTGACGCTGGACCAGTTGCGGCTCAAAGCGGATGTCGGCACGGTGGACCAGTTGTTGAATACTTCATTGAACCTGCGTGATTTCTACGCGCTGGTGCTTGGCGCCGCTGGCCGCGACGCGCTGCTGACGACGATGCTGGGCAGCCCGCCAACCGCGCTCGGGGCCAGCGGGGCGGCTGCTACGGTGTCACTGGCCAGGCTGCTTGATCTTGGTGTGATGGCGCCTGCGGCATCGTCGGCGGTGGAGGTGGGCCTGAACGTGGCGCAGTTGCTGCTCGCCTCCGCGCAGGTGGCGCGAGGGGATACGGCAGTTGCCCTGCCGCTGAACATACCCAATCTCCCGCTTGGCCTGGGGGGCATCAGCGCCAACCTGCGCGTGATCGAGCCGCCGGTGACGGCGGCAGGTCCGGCGCGACAGCTCTCCAGCAACCCGGACACCTGGCAAACGACCGCAAGCTCATCCCAGGTAAAACTGACCCTGATGCTCCAGATCACCTCAAATATCCTGAAACCGGTACTGGACGCCAACTTGAACGTGCCGCTCTATCTCGATGTGGCCAACGCCACCGCCGACCTGACCAAGCTGCAATGCGCGGCAAATCCTGGGGACCGCCGTGCCACGATGCACGTCAAAAGCGGTCTCGTTACGGCGTGCCTCACCGATGGCTGCACGGGTAGCGATGTGGTACTCGGCCAGGCTAAGCTGGGGCTGTTCGACATTGCGGACGTGATTGCCACGGACGTCCCACGCTATGGCAGCACGGCTGGCCAGGAGGTCACGCTGGCACCGGGCGGGCATGCGCAAGTTGGAACCGCCGATCCGTTTGGCGGGTTGTTCTCGCAAGTGCTGGCCCTGAAGGTGCGGACCAAGCTGCTGGGCATCCTTAGCGTGCCCATTGATCTCGGCCCGCTACTCGCGCCGGTCGGGGCAGCGCTCGACGCATTGATCCCGCCGCTGCTCGCCAGCCTCGGCATCCAGCTAGGCACCGCCGACCTCTGGGTCCACAGCATCGACTGCAACAATGCCGAACTGGTGTACTGAGCCATGATCGCGCCAAACCGCCTGATGGCAGAAATCGAATGAAGACAGACCGCTGGGCCTACGAAAACCTTGAAGTCTACGTGTGGGAAGGCAAGTACGAGATTGCCGACCGCGTCACGCGTTTCCTGGCGCCGCTGGGCGTGGACGTGATCCGCGCCGGCGCGCTCGATGCCTTGCCCGCCGAGCCGCGCCTGAAGCCCTGCATCGCCGTGATCAGCGTGTCGGTGATCGGCGCGGCGCGCTTCTCGCTGGACTGGGAAGCCGCGCACGGCATGCCGGTGATCTGGGTGGCCGGCCCGGGCCGCGAGGCCGATCCCGGCCGCTTTCCGCCGGAGTACGCGCATATCCTTGCCGATGACTTCACCGGCGCCGACCTGCGCAGTCAGATCGGCAAGCTGCTGCCGCAACTGCTGGCCACGGATGCGCCCGGCGAACGCGAGGCGGACCTGGTGGCCGGTTCGCCGGCGATGCGCCAGCTGCTGCAGCATGTTGAAACCTTTGCCGACTTCGGCAGCAACGTGATGCTGTACGGCGAAACCGGCGCGGGCAAGGAACGCATTGCGCGCCTGTTCCATGAGCGCAACGGTACCTACGGAAAGGGACCGTTCGTCGCGGTCAACTGCGGTGCGATCCCCGACGGCTTGTTCGAGTCGCAGTTCTTTGGCCATGCCAAGGGCGCGTTCACCGGCGCCTCGTTCGCGCACCGTGGCTATTTCGAGCAGGCCAACGGCGGCACGCTGTTTCTCGATGAAATCGGCGACCTGCCGCTGTTCCAGCAGGTCAAGCTGCTGCGCGTGCTGGAAGAGAACGTGATCACCCGGCTGGGATCGACCCTGGCGGTGAAGCTGGATTTCCGGCTGGTGGCGGCGACCAACAAGGACCTGCGCGACGCGGTGCGGCAGGGGCGTTTCCGCGCCGACCTGTTCTTCCGCCTGGCGGTGATCGAGATGCGCATCCCGAGCCTGGAAGAGCGTGGCCAGGCCGACAAGGTAGCGTTGCTGCAGTCCTTCCTGCGCCATATGCTGGGGGAATCCGGCTTCGACGCGCTGCCGCCGATGCCTGACTGGCTCAAGGGCGCGGTCGGCACCGCCTATTTCACCGGCAATGTGCGCGAGCTGCGCAACCTGGCCGAGCGTGTGGGCATCACCGTGCAGCAGACCGGGCACTGGGACGAAGAGCGCATCCGGCCGCTGTTCCGCTCGCTGCATCCGGGTGCGTTCGATGGCGGCGAGCGCAACGACCTGCGTGCCGATACGGAAGAGCGCCGCCGCATCCTGGCCGCGCTCGATGCCAATGGCTGGCGGCGGCAGGACACGGCGGCAAGCCTGGGCATCAGCCGCAAGGTGCTGTGGGAAAAGATGCGCAAGTACCAGATCGCCGACAGCGAGGCCGAGCCGGTCTGAGCGCGCGCATCAGGACACGCCTCAGGGCAGGCGGATCTCCTTCACGTCGAAGTGCGATTCGCCGATCAGCTCCTTGTCGTATTCGCCGACCAGTTCCACTGTGGTTTGTGCATCCACCGGCTTCTGTGCCGGCCAGAGCTTGGCCTTGATCTTCACCTTCATCTGGCCGGTGCCGTCCGAGAACAGGTAGCGCTCGTCGCCGACGCTGCTGACGATCTTGCCGCGCAGCACGGCCTGCTGGTCGTCCTTGCCATCTGCCTGCAGCGCCTTAACGGTCATCACCGGGACGGCCGACGGGCCGGTGTACTGGGCGCTGGCGCCGGCGGCGGCCAGTCCCAGCACAAGGGTCAGGGCAGTGGCGGTCAGGATGCGTTTCATGTGCGTTCTCCGTAAATTTCAAATTTGGGGCGACTGCATGCATGATGCGCGCGCCCGCCTGAACCGTTGCTGAACGGGCAGTCAGGTCGCAACGCATTATGATGCGGGTTTCGCCTTTGCATCTATCGGATCCCGGATTGCGTTTCCTTCACACCGCCGACTGGCATCTCGGCCGGCTCTTCCATGCGCGCAGCCTGCTGGAAGACCAGGCCCATATCCTCGACCAGTTTGTCGAACTGGTCCGCACCGAACGCCCCGACGCCGTGCTGATCGCGGGCGACGTCTACGACCGCGCCGTGCCGCCGCCTGAAGCGGTGGCCTTGCTCGACGACGTGCTGGGCCGCATCGTCATCGACACCGGGGTGCCGGTGGTGATGATCGCCGGCAACCATGACAGTGCGCAGCGGCTGGAATTCGGCGCGCGGCTGATGCGGGCCCAGGGCCTGCACGTGGCCGGCCGCACGCTGGCCGAGGCGGCCTGCGTGACGCTGCACGACACTCACGGCGAGGTGCGCATCTACGCGCTGCCGTACGCGGAACCGGCGGTGGTGCGCGATGCCATGGGCACCGACCTGCCATCGCATGAAGCCGCGCTGCGCGCGCAGCTCGATGCCATCCGCGCGGTGCATCCGCCGGGCGTGCGTGCCGTGGTGGTGGGCCACGCCTTCGTGGTGGGCGGCGCGGCAAGCGAATCGGAACGGCCGCTGTCGGTGGGCGGCAGCGGCGCGGTGGCCGCGGACCTGTTCGCGGGCTTTGACCTGGTGGCGCTGGGCCACCTGCACCGGCCCCAGACGCTGGGCGGCGGGCGCGTCCACTATGCGGGCTCGCTGCTGAAGTATTCGCTGTCAGAGTGCGCGCACGACAAGTCGGTGTCGCGCATCGAACTGGGCGCGGACGGGGCGGTCGCCATCACGCCGGTGCCGCTGCAGGCCCTGCGCGATGTGCGGGTGGTGGAAGGCGAACTGGCCGCGGTGCTGGCGGCGGGTGTCGATGATCCGCAACGCGATGACTACATCCACGCGCGGCTCACCGATACGGGCGCGCTGCTGGACCCGATGGCCAGGCTGCGACAGGTCTATCCCAATGCGCTCGCGATCGAGCGGACTGTGCTGGCGCGCACCGGCACGGCTTCGGAGGCCGGGCGCAAGTTGCGGCAACTGGGTACCGGCGAGCTCTTTGCCAACTTCTTCCGCGAAGTGGCGGATGCCGAGCTGGAACCGGACCAGCGTGCCGTGCTCGACCAGGTGCTGACCGGGATCGCCGCCGCGGACAGGGAGTCGGCATGAGACCGCTGCATTTGACGCTGCAGGCCTTCGGCCCCTTTGCCGCGACCGAGCAGGTCGGTTTCACGCGGCTGGGCGAGCAGGCCTTTGTGCTGATCCACGGCCCGACCGGCGCGGGCAAGACCACGCTGCTCGACGCGATCTGCTTTGCGCTGTACGGCGATACCTCCGGCGGCGAGCGCAGTGCGCAGGCCATGCGCAGCGCCAACGCCGCGCCCGCGCTGCGCACCGAGGTGACGCTGGAGTTCAGCCTGGGCGCGCAGCGCTGGCGCGTGGTGCGCTCGCCGGTGCAGGAGCGGCCCAAGCAGCGCGGCGAGGGCTGGGTGACCGAGCCGGCCAAGGCCCAGCTGGACCTGCATGACGGCAACGACTGGGTCAGCAAGGCCAGCCAGCCCGCCAGGGTCAGCGATGCCGTGCGCGACTTGCTGGGCTTCGACAGTGCCCAGTTCCGCCAGGTGATCGTGCTGCCGCAGGGGCGCTTCCGTGAATTGCTGACCGCCAGTTCGCAGGCGCGCCAGGCCATTCTGGAGCGTCTGTTCCGCACCGAGCTGTACCGGCGCGTGGAAGAGCTGCTGAAGGCCGAGGCCGCCGGCATCCGCCGCGATGCCGAGCGCATCACCATCCAGCGCGACGAAGCGCTGCGCCAGGTTGGGGTGGCATCGGCGCAGGCGCTGGCAGAGGGAATCGAGACATTGCAGGCCGAGTTGCGGGCGCTGCAAGGGCAGGAACAGGGCGCGCGCGCCACGCTGGCCGCAGCGCAGGCGGCGCTGGGTGCCGGCGAGCAGGTGGCGGCGCGCTTGCAGGAACGCCAGCAGGCGCAGGCCGGGCACGCCGCGCTGCTGGCGCGCCAGCCAGCCATGGAGGATGAGCGCGCGCGCCTGCACGCCGCCCAGCGCGCCGCGCGTGTCAGGCCAACACTGCAGGCGTGGCAGGCCGCGCAGCGCGACCAGGCCGCCAGCGCCGTTGCCTTGACGCAGTCTGGCGAGCAGGCGGCGCGCGCCGCGCAACAGGCCACGCAGGCGGCTGCTGCATTGCAGGCCGAAACGGCACGCGCTGAAGCGCGCCAGTCCGCGCAGCGCCGGGTTACGCAGCTGGCAGACATGCTGCCGCGCGCGCAGCAGCTGGGTGCGCAGCTGGCCGCGCTGCAGGCGGCCGAAGCCAGGCAGGTGGCAGCCGCCACCGCGCGCGAACGCGCCGCTGCACAGCTTGCCACGCGGCAAGCCGATGCTGTTGCCGCGGAGTCCGCGCTGGCGCAAGGCCAGCTTGCCGCGGCGCAGGCACAGGCCACGGCGTTGCAGCTGGCTGCGTTGCAGGAACGCGCGCGGCAGCTTGACCGTCATCAGCAAGCTGCTCGGTCGCTGGATACGGCGAACGCGCAGGCCGTCACCGCGGCCGCGGCTGAACAGCAAGCCCTGCGCCAGCGCGAGCAGTGCCGCGCCGCGCTGGCCGAAGCTGAAGCCGCCTGGCGCGCCGGGCAGGCCGCGCGGCTGGCCGCAAGCCTGGCGGCGGGCGATGCCTGCCCGGTCTGCGGCAGCACCGCGCACCCGGCCCCGGCGCAGCACGTGGCGGCGCCGCTGTCGGACCAGGCGCTGGAGCAGGCCCGCCACGCCGCGCTCGAGGCCGAGTCCCATGTGGTGCGCTGCACCGGCCAGCACCAGGCGGCACAAGGCGCCATTGCCCAGGCGCGCGAGCGGCTGGACGAACTGGCGCAGGCGCTGGGCGAGGTCGGCGACGAGTCCGCCCGCAAGTTGAAAGCCGAGATCACGGGACTGGAAGCGGCACTGGCCGAAGGCCGGCAGGCGGCGGCAAGCCTTGCGCAACGCGAAGCCGCCATCGTCAGCTGCCGCACGGCGCTCGCAGCGGCGGAAGCCGCCAGCCGCGATGCCGTCGCCGCCGCCGATGCCGCTGCCCAGGCGCTGGCCCACTGCCGTGGCGAATGGCAGGCCAACAGTGCGCAGGTTCCCGAGGATTCACGCGACCCCGTGGCGCTGGGCGAGGCCCTGCGGCAGGCGCAGGCCATGCTCGCCGCGCTGGACCAGGCGCTGGCCGGTGCGCAGGCGGCAGAGCGCCAGGCAGCGGCGGACGCGGCCGGGGCACAGGCCGGACTGGTCTCGGCACAGCAGGCACAGGCCCAGGCGTCTAACCGCCTGGCCGAGGCCGAATCCGTGCTTGTGCAGGCGCTCGCGCAGCAAGGCTTTGCCGATGTGCAGGCCCACGCCGCCGCCTGTCTGGGCGACGATGCCATGCAAACGCTCGACGCGACGCTGCGCGCGTTCGATACCCAGCTGGCCACAGCCGCCGACCGGCGCGAACGCGCCGAGGCCGCCGCGCAAGCGCTGGACGCGCCAGACCTGGACGGCCTGCGCGCAGCGCGCGATGCGTCGGCAGCCGCGGTGGAAGCCCTGGTCCGGCAACAGGCCGAGCGCGGCCGTTCGCGCGACACGCTGCTGCAGTGCCAGCTGCGCCTGCAGCAGCTTGACGCGCAGGGGCGCGACATCGAGGCACGCTATGCGGTGCTGGGCCGGCTGGCCGAAGTCGCCAACGGCAACAACCCGCGCCGCATGACCTTCCAGCGCTTCGTGCTGGCCACGCTGCTCGATGAGGTGCTGGAAGCCGCGTCCGCGCGTTTGCTGGCGATGAGCCGCGGCCGCTATGTGCTGCAGCGCGTGCGCGAGCAGGCCGACCAGCGCAGTGCGGGCGGACTGGATATCGAAGTGTTCGACCACGATACCGGCGCGGCGCGGCCGGCCAATACGCTGTCAGGCGGCGAGGGCTTTCTCGCGTCGTTGTCGCTGGCGCTGGGGCTGGCCGACGTGGTGCAGTCGCGCGCGGGCGGCATCCAGCTCGACACGCTGTTTGTCGATGAAGGCTTTGGCACGCTCGATCCCGAGAGCCTGGACTTTGCCATCCGTACGCTGCTGGACCTGCAGCAGGCACGGCGGCTGGTGGGGATCATCTCGCACGTCACCGAACTGCGTGAGCGCATCGACGTGCGGTTGGAGGTGCGCCCTGGGGTTGGCGGCAGCCGGGTACTGATGTCGGGCGTGGCGACACCCGCGTAGTGCGGCGAGGCTTCCCCGTCAGCCGACAAATACCTGGCGGCAACGAATCGCCATCACTTGCGCTTCAAACGCGCGGGCGGCTGCCCGCGCCAAGCGCGCACGGCGCGACAGCGGGGGCGCGCGGGATTGCACGCCGGCGCCTCCCGGGGCAGGCGCGGGGGATTGCAGTCGATCCTTGCAGGGTGTCAGTCCCCACGCCTGCTGCGTGACATGCAGGATGCGCGCAAGCGCCGCTGCATGGGGCGTGGATAAAATCGGGACGTGGACGGTGGCCATGACGGGCTCCTCGTTCTTGCTTGTTGCCAGGGCCGCCCTGCGCAGCCGGGTGGTCCGGTGGCTGCTGTGCGGGTGTTGCCTTGCCTGATTCCACAATAGCCCGCGCGGCCCCCGAGTCATATCGAGTGCGTGCCGATTGTGATGTCGGCCCCGTCCTACATACGGGGTGTGCCCGTCACCCGCGCGCGCTTATCGCACAATCTGGTTTGCCGACCGCCCGGTCGGCTTGACCGTCGCCGACGCGCAGGTGTAATCTGTTCATTCTGCGAATTCGAGTTCGTATATCGAACAAATCGGTTAACGAACAACGGTCCACACCACAAAACCAGACCACACGCAGACTGCTGGACTCGTTCAGAGGGAGGCGCCCAGCGCCGCCCGCCGCGACGAAACTCCTTCCGGCAGGATTACCGGAGACAGCCTTTCATGCGCCGCGTCTTGCGGCCCGCTCCGGTAGCCTGGCGGATCTTCCGACCTGGAACGCAAGTGATCAACAAGCTATACGACTCGGTGGAAGCGGCGGTCGCCGGCATCCACGACGGCGCCACCATCCTGACCGGCGGCTTTGGCATGGCGGGCATGCCGGCAGAGCTGATCGACGCCCTCATCGCGCAAGGCGCGCGCGACCTCACCATCGTCAACAACAACGCCGGCAACGGCGACACCGGGCTGGCCGCGCTGCTCAAGACCAAGCGCGTGCGCAAGATCATCTGCTCGTTCCCGCGCCAGGCGGATTCCTACGTCTTCGATTCTCTTTACCACGCGGGTGAGATCGAGCTGGAACTGGTGCCCCAGGGCAACCTGGCCGAGCGCATCCGCGCCGCCGGTGCCGGCATCGGCGGCTTCTTCACGCGCACCGCCTACGGCACGCCGCTGGCCGAGGGCAAGGAAACGCGCATCATCGACGGCCAGGGCTATGTGTTCGAGACCCCGATCCACGCCGACTTCGCGCTGATCAAGGCCGACACCGCCGACCGCTGGGGCAACCTTACCTATCGCAAGACCGCGCGCAATTTCGGCCCGATCATGGCGATGGCCGCCAAATGCGCCATCGTGCAAGTCAGCCACGTGGTCGAGCTGGGCGAGATGGACCCCGAACACATCGTGACGCCGGGCCTCTTCGTCAAGCGCGTCGTCAAGGTCGCCTGAGCGACAGGTAACAGGAGAATCCAGATGCAACGCCTGACCCGCGATCAGATGGCCGCCCGCGTGGCCAAAGACATTCCCGACGGTGCCGTGGTCAACCTCGGCATCGGCCTGCCGACACTGGTCGGCAACCACCTGCCCGCAGACAAGGAAATCCTGCTGCACAGCGAGAACGGCCTGCTTGGCATGGGCCCCGCGCCCGCGCCCGGCGAGGAAGACGGCGACCTGATCAATGCCGGCAAGCAGCCGGTGACGGTCAAGCCGGGCGGCTCGTTCTTCCATCACGCCGATTCGTTCGCGATGATGCGTGGCGGCCACCTGGACTTCTGCGTGCTGGGTGCGTTCCAGGTCTCAGAGAAGGGCGACCTGGCCAACTGGCATACCGGCGCGCCCGGCGCCATCCCCGCCGTGGGCGGTGCGATGGACCTGGCCATCGGCGCCAAGCAGGTGTTCGTGATGATGGAGCACCAGACCAAGCAGGGCGAGAGCAAGATCGTGCCGCAGTGCACCTATCCGCTGACCGGCATCGGCTGCGTGACCCGCATCTACACTGACCTTGCGACCATCGACGTGACCGCCGACGGGCTGGTCGCGCGCGACCTGGTCGAAGGGCTGAGCTTTGAAGAGCTGCAGCGCCTGACCGGCGTGCCGCTCAAGCAGGCCGCATAACCAGCAGACCCGACACACACCAAGAGAGAGAGACACACCATGACCGAAGCCTTTATCTGCGACGCCATCCGCACCCCCATCGGCCGCTACGGCGGCAGCCTGTCCGCGGTGCGCGCGGACGACCTTGGCGCGGTGCCTCTGAAGGCGCTGATGGCCCGCAATCCGAACCTGGACTGGAAGGCCATCGATGACGTGATCTACGGCAACGCCAACCAGGCCGGCGAGGACAACCGCAACGTGGCACGCATGTCGGCGCTGCTGGCGGGCCTGCCGCAAGAGGTGCCCGGTGCAACCCTCAACCGCCTGTGCGGCTCCGGCATGGACGCCACCGGCACCGCCGCGCGCGCCATCAAGGCCGGCGAAGCCACCCTGATGATCGCCGGCGGCGTGGAAAGCATGAGCCGCGCCCCGTTCGTGATGGGCAAGGCCACCAGCGCGTTCTCGCGCGATGCGCAGATCTTCGACACCACCATCGGCTGGCGCTTTATCAACCCGGCCATGCGCGCGGCCTACGGCGTGGACTCGATGCCCGAGACCGCCGAGAACGTCGCCACCGACTACAAGATCAGCCGCGAAGACCAGGACCTGATGGCGCTGCGCAGCCAGGAAAAGGCCTCGCGCGCGCAGGCCGACGGCACGCTGGCGCAGGAAATCACTCCGGTCACCATCGCGCAGAAGAAGGGCGACCCGATCGTGGTCGAGCGCGACGAGCACCCGCGCGCCACCAGCATGGAAGCGCTGGCCAAGCTGCGCGGCGTGGTCCGTCCTGACGGCACCGTGACCGCCGGCAATGCCTCGGGCGTGAATGACGGCGCCTGCGCGCTGCTGCTGGCCAGCGAAGCCGGCCTCAAGCAGCACGGCCTGACCCCGCGCGCCCGCATCGTCGGCATGGCCACCGCCGGTGTGGCGCCGCGCGTGATGGGCATCGGCCCGGCACCGGCGTCGCAGAAGCTGCTCAAGCAGCTCGGCATGACCATGGACCAGATCGACGTGATCGAGCTGAACGAGGCGTTCGCCGCGCAAGGCCTGGCCGTGCTGCGTGAACTGGGCGTGGCCGACGACGACAAGCGCGTCAACCCGAACGGCGGCGCGATCGCGCTGGGCCACCCGCTGGGCATGAGCGGCGCGCGCCTGGTCACCACCGCGATGTACCAGTTGCACCGCACCGGCGGCCGCTTCGCGCTGTGCACGATGTGCATCGGCGTGGGCCAGGGTATTGCGATGGTGATCGAGCGCGTTTGAGCGAGTTCGGTTGACCTCCCGCCGGTTTGCTCCCCTCTCCCGCTTGCGAGAGAGGGGCAGGGGGTGAGGGCCGGCAGTGGCGTACCGACACGCTGCACTTCGTCGACACGCCCGCCCTCACCCCAAC
>NZ_JBYSZI010000064.1:0-35550 GCF_058787075.1 Cupriavidus sp. FW305-46 | reverse complement strand
CTTTCCCCCTGTATTCCCCGTGCCCGCCTCCCAGAAGTCTCTCGCCGCACCTGCCGCGCTGCCGTCGCCGCAGCGCTCGGGCCTTGTCATCGCCGCCGTCGGCGCGGTGCTGTTCTCCGCCAAGGCGATCGTCGCCAAGCTGATGTACCGCTACAACGTCGATGCGGTGATGGTGATCACGCTGCGCATGCTGTTCGCGGTGCCGCTGTTCATGGCGATCGGCTGGTGGCAGTCG
Source organism: Cupriavidus sp. FW305-46 (assembly GCF_058787075.1). Lineage (NCBI taxonomy): Bacteria > Pseudomonadati > Pseudomonadota > Betaproteobacteria > Burkholderiales > Burkholderiaceae > Cupriavidus > Cupriavidus sp. FW305-46. Next base: position 35,315 of record NZ_JBYSZI010000064.1, on the reverse strand, counting down.
CGCCGGCTGGCGCCGCTGTCGTGGGCGGATCGCGGCCGCGTGGTGTTTCTCGGCTTTATCGGCTACTACCTGTCGAGCTTCCTCGATTTCATCGGCCTGCAATACATCACCGCCGGGCTGGAGCGGCTGATCCTGTTTCTGACGCCGTCGTTCGTGCTGCTGGCCACCGCGCTGGTGTTCCGCCGGCCGATCGCCATGCGCCAGTGGTTGTCGCTGCTGCTGGCCTACGCCGGCATCGTGCTGGTATTCGCGCATGACCTGGACGTCAGCGGCAGCCAGGTGTGGCTGGGCGGCGCGCTGGTGCTGGGCAGCGCCATGACCTATGGTATCTACCTGATCCTGAGCGGCGAGCTGGTGCGGCGTATCGGCTCGCTGCGGCTGGTGGCGTATGCGATGTGCGTCTCGACCGCCTGCTGCGTGATCCAGTACCTGGTGCTGGGCCGGCCGGTGGCGGAACTGGCGCAGCCGGCTCCGGTGATGTGGCTGTCACTCGTCAATGCGGTGTTCTGCACCGTGCTGCCGGTGTCGCTGACCATGGTGGCGGTGTCGCGCATCGGCGCGCCGATGGCGTCGCAGGCGGGCATGATCGGCCCGGTGTCGACCCTGTTCCTGGCCTTCTGGCTGCTGGGCGAGCCCATCAGCGGCGTGCAGCTGGCCGGCAGCGCGCTGGTGATGGGCGGCATGTATTTGCTGTCGGCAAGAAAGACGTGATTCCGGGCCGGCCCCGGGGCTGGCCCGCCAAAGACAACAGACAAAGGAGAAGGACATGGATCTGGGACTGCGCGGCAAGCATGCGCTGGTATGCGGCGCCAGCAAGGGCCTGGGCTTTGCCTGCGCCGACGCGCTGGCGGCCGAGGGCGTCGACGTGGTGATCGTGGCGCGCGGCGCCGAGGCGCTGGAGAAGGCCGCCGCCGGCCTGCGCGCGCGCCATGGCCGCCGCGTGATCGCGGTGGCGACCGACATCACCACGCCCGAAGGCCGCAAGGCGGCGCTGGACGCGGTGGCCAAGCTGGGCGATCTCGACATCCTGGTGAACAACGCCGGCGGCCCGCCGCCGGGCAACTTCCGCGACTGGGAGCGCAGCGACTGGCTGGCCGCGCTCGACGCCAACATGCTGACCCCGATCGAGCTGATCAAGGCCACCGTCGACGGCATGATCGCGCGCAAGTGGGGCCGCATCATCAATATCACCAGCGGCGCGGTCAAGGCGCCGATCGATGTGCTGGGCCTGTCCAATGGCGCGCGCTCGGGCCTGACCGGCTTTGTCGCGGGCGTGGCGCGCGAAGTGGCGCAGCACGGCGTGACCATCAACAACCTGCTGCCGGGCCCGTTCAACACCGACCGCCTGCTCAAGACCATGGAAGGCGGGGCCAAGAAGGCTGGCCTGAGCGTCGATGAGGTGGCGCAGCGCCGCGCCGCGGCGAACCCGTCGCGCCGCTTCGGCGAGCCGGCCGAGTTCGGCGCCACCTGCGCCTTCCTGTGCAGCCGTCATGCCGGCTACATCACCGGGCAGAACATCCTGCTCGATGGCGGCGCCTATCCGGGCACCTTCTGATCCCGCTGCTTTCTCCTGTTTCCTGACGTTCACCGACCCCGCAACAAGGAACCCCTGATGACTCGCCCCCGCATCGCGCTGATCGCCCACGACCACAAGAAGGACGACATCGTCGCCTTCGCCACGCGCCACCGCGCCTTCCTTTCGCAGTGCGAGCTGCTGGCCACCGGCACCACCGGCGGGCGCCTGATCGACGAGGTCGGGCTGGAGGTGACGCGCATGCTGTCGGGGCCGTGGGGCGGCGACCTGCAGATCGGCGCGCAACTGGCCGTAGGCCTGGTGCGCGCCGTGGTGTTCCTGCGCGACCCGATGACGCCGCAGCCGCATGAACCCGATATCAACGCGCTGGTGCGTGCCTGCGACGTGCACAACGTGCCGTGTGCCACCAACGTGGCCACTGCCGAGCTGTTGATCGCCGGGCTGACGCGCGAGGCTGAAGCCGGCAACTGAATTCCCACCGATACAACACCATAGCGAAGGAGCGACACAGATGAGCAAAGCCATCCGGATCGAGCAAACCGGCGGTCCCGAAGTCATGCAGTGGGTCGATGTCGAAGTGGGCGAGCCCGGCCCAGGCCAGGTGCGCGTGCGCCATGAGGCGGTGGGCCTGAACTACATCGATGTCTATTTCCGCACCGGGCTGTACAAGCAGCCGCTGCCGGGCGGGCTGGGCATGGAAGGCGCCGGCGTGGTCGAAGCGGTGGGCGAGGATGTGCGCCACGTCGCCGTGGGCGACCGCGTGGCCTACGCCGGCCGTCCCACCGGCGCCTACGCGCAGGTGCGCGTGATGCCGGCCGATATCGTGGTGCGGCTGCCCGACGCGATCCCGTTCGACACCGCCGCGGCGATGATGCTGCAGGGCCTGACCGCGCAGTACCTGATCCGCGACAGCTACAAGGTGCAGCCGGGCGACACGGTGCTGCTGCATGCCGCCGCCGGCGGCGTCGGCCTGATTGCCAGCCAGTGGCTCAAGGCGCTCGGCGTGACCGTGATCGGCACCGTCGGCAGCGACGAGAAGGCCGAACTGGCACGCGCCAACGGCTGCGCCCACACCATCGTCTACACGCGTGAGTCGTTCGTGGAACGGGTCAGGGAGATCACCAACGGCAAGGGCGTGCCGGCGGTCTATGACTCGATCGGCAAGGACACATTCCAGGGCTCGCTCGACTGCCTGGCGCCGCGCGGCACCATGGTCAGCTTCGGCAACGCCTCGGGTCCGGTGCCGCCGTTCGACCTGTCGGTGCTGGGCAACAAGGGCTCGCTGCGGCTGACGCGGCCGACACTGATGACCTACGTGGTGCACCGCGAACTGCTGGAGCCGATGGTGGCCGACCTGTTCGACGCCGTGGCCACCGGCAAGGTGAAGATCGATATCCGCCAGCGCTACGCGCTGTCGGAGGTGGCGCAGGCGCACCGCGACCTGGAATCGCGCAAGACCACGGGCTCGACCATCCTGCTGCCGAACTGAGCAACAGCCAGCCAGGCAAGCAAAAGCCCCGGGGCGGCAGGCGCTGCCCCGGGGCTTTGTCGTTGAGCGATGCCGTCAGTGCGGCCGGACCGTGGTGGCGGTGGCGCGCGTCTGCGCCTGGCGCAGGATATGCGGCGGCAGGCGCTTCAGGATCAGGTGCACCGCCAGTGGAATCAGCACCACGTCATCGACAATGCCCAGGCCCGCGACCACGTCGGGGATCAGGTCGATCGGCGAGATTGCGTAGAGCAGCAGCCCGATGGCGGCGGGCTTGAGCCAGGCCGGCGCGTCCGGATGGCGCAGCGCGTACCAGAACAGGCGGCCGTCGCGGCGAACCAGCGTCCACAGGGCCGAAAATCGCTTCCACATGAGAGGCCTCCTTCACATAGCGCGCGCCGGTCACTGGCGCATGCACAGATAGCTTGGGCCGTTATCGGCGGCTTCAAGTTCCGGAGGTGCAGGGAGATGCCTTGGGGATAGCCAAGGCTGGCGGTTTGCTCCCCTCTCCCGCTGAGGGGAGAGGGAGAACACCTTGCTTGGGCAAGCTCGGGCGGCTCTGGTGCACCAATCAGCCCGGGATCTTGCCTTCCACGCCTTCGACGTAGAACTTCACGCCATGCAGGAAGCCGTCGTCGGCCACCTGGTCCTTGGCCAGCTGTTCCTTGCCGGTGTTGTCCTTGATCGGACCCTTCCAGATCGGCGCGCTGCCGTCGGCGATGCCCTTCTTGCGCTCTTCGACCAGCGCCTTGACGTCAGCCGGCACATCGGCGTTGAAGCTCTTCAGGTCGATCATGCCTTCCTTCAGGCCCCACCACGTGGTGCTGTTCTTCCACTGCTTGTTCAGCACGTCTTCCACCACCTTGTTGTAGTAGACGCCCCACGAGATCACCGACGCGGCCAGATGGGCCTTGTCGCCGAACTTGCTCATGTCGCTGTCCCAGCCGAAGGCGTGCACGCCCTTTTCCTGCGCGGTCTGCACCACGGCGGCGGAGTCGGTGTTCTGCATCAGCATGTCGACGCCCTGGCCGATCAGCGTGGTGGCGGCTTCGCGCTCCTTGCCCGGATCGAACCACTTGTTGACCCACACCACCTTGACCGTGGCCTTGGGGTTGACGCTGCGCGCGCCCAGCGTGAACGAGTCGATATTGCGGATCACCTCGGGGATGGGCACCGATGCCACCACGCCCATCTTGCCGGTCTTGCTCATCTTGCCCGCGACCACGCCCGCCAGGTAGGCGCCTTCATAAGTGCGCACGTCGTACTGGGCCAGGTTCTCGGCGGTCTTGAAGCCGGTGGCGTGCTCGAACTTCACGTCCGGGAATTCCTTGGCGACCTTGAGCATCGACTCCATGTAGCCGAAGGTGGTGCCGAAGATCAGCTTGTTGCCCTGGCTGGCCAGGTCGCGGAACACGCGCTCGGCGTCGGCCGCGGATTCGGGCACGTTCTCGACGAAGGTGGTCTTGACCTTGTCGCCGAACTTCTCTTCCACGGCCTTGCGGCCGTTGTCATGCGCGAAGGTCCAGCCGGCATCGCCGACCGGCCCGATATAGACGAAGGCGACCTTGAGCGGCTCGGCCTTCTGCTCGGCCACGGGCGCGGAGGCCGCGCCCGCCGTCTCGGCAGGCTTGTCGGCCTCTTTCTTGCCGCAGCCCGCGAGGGCCAGCAAGGCGGTGGCGGCCAGGGCCGCCAGGGTCTTCCTGCGCGTGACGATCATGATTTCTCCTTGTGATGAATTGTTGGTAGCTCAGGGATTTCCGTCAAAAAACTCGAGGCTCAGGCATTGCCGGGCCGGAAGGGCTTGCCCAGCGAGGCCGGCATGTTCAGCCGGATCCAGGCCGGGTTGCGCGAGATCAGCGCCAGCACCACGATGGTGGCCGCGTAGGGCAGCATCGACAGGAACTGCGACGGCACCGACACGCCGATCCCTTGCAGGTAGAACTGCAGGATGGTCACGCCGCCGAACAGCCACGCGCCCACCAGCACGCGGCCCGGGCGCCAGGTGGCGAAGGTGGTCAGCGCCAGCGCGATCCAGCCGCGGCCGGCGACCAGGTTCTCGACCCACATCGGCGTGTACACCAGTGACAGGTAGGCGCCGGCCAGCCCGCAGCAGGCACCGCCGAACAGCAGCGCGCCAAAGCGGATGGTGCGCACCGGGTAGCCCAGCGCGTGCGCCGATTCGGGCGCTTCGCCGATCGCGCGCAAGGTCAGCCCCGCGCGCGTGCGGAACAGGAACCACATGATGGCAAAGCACAGCAGCAGGCTGAAATACACCATCCAGTGATGCTGGAAGAAGGCCGGCCCGAAGAAGGGCAGGTCGGCCAGGCCGGGCACGGCCTTGGCCTGCGCCGGCATGGCGAAGCCGACAAAGCGCTGGCCCATGAAGGCCGACAGGCCGGTGCCGAAGATCGACAGCGCCAGGCCGGTGGCGACCTGGTTGGTGGCCAGTACCAGCGCCAGCCACGAGAACAGCGTAGCCATCAGCATGCCGGCGAGCGCGCCGGCGGCAAAGCCGAGCAGCGGCGACTGGGTCTGGTAGCCGACCATGAAGCCGGCCACCGCGGCCACCAGCATCATGCCTTCGGCGCCGAGGTTGAGCACGCCCGAGCGCTCGTTGATCAGCAGGCCCAGCGCGGCCAGCAGCAGCGGCGTGCCGGCGTTGATGGCGGTGGCGATAAGGGGAGCGAGTTGTTCCATATTGTTCTGTAGCTCCGCTCAGGCCGTGGTGGCGCGCCAGCGCAGGCGGTTTTCGATCAGCGTGTCGCAGGCCAGCAGGAAGAACAGCAGCATGCCCTGGAACACCCAGCCAATGGCCGACGGCAGGCCCAGGCGCGATTGCGCCATCTCGCCGCCGATATAGAACAGCGACATCATGATGCCGCCGAAGACCGTGCCGACCGGATGCAGCCGGCCGATAAAGGCGACGATGATGGCGGTGAAGCCGTAGCCCGGCGAGATCGACGGCAGCAGCTGGCCGATCGGGCCGGTCACTTCGAACGCGCCCGCCAGGCCCGCGGTGGCGCCCGAGATCAGCAGTGCGCTCCACAGCGCGCTGCGCGCCGAGAAACCCGCGTAGCGCGCCGCCGCCGGCGCGGTGCCGCCCACCTGCAGGCGGTAGCCGGCAAAGCTGCGGAACACGAACACGGTCATCACTGCCACCAGCACCAGCATCACGGCAAAGCCGGCATGCAGGCGCGAGCCCGACATCAGGTTGGGCAGCAGGTACTCGGACGAGAACACCTTCGACTGCGGGAAGTTCATGCCGTTGGGATCCTTCAGCGGCCCGTTGACCACCCACAGCAGCAGCTGCTGCGCGATATAGGTGAGCATCAGCGAGACCAGGATCTCGTTGGCGTTGAACCTGTCCTTGAGCACCGCCGTGAGCGAGGCCCACAGCATGCCGCCGACCATGCCGGCGAGTGAGGCCAGCACCAGCACCACGGTGCCGTTCATGGCCTGGCCCGGCACATCGAAGTAAAGCACGGTGGCGCCGGCGCAGATGCCGCCGGCAATCAGCTGCCCGTCGGCGCCGATATTCCACACGTTGGCGCGGTAGCACACCGACAGGCCGAGCGCGCACAGCACCAGCGGCACGGTCTTGAGCAGCACCTCGCCGATGGCGCGCTGGTCGCGCAGCGGATCGGCCAGGAAGACCTTGAGCGCGGCCACGGGGTCCTTGCCGAGCACCAGGAACAGCAGCGCGCCGAACAGGAGCGTCAGCGCCAGTGCGATCACCGGCGAGGCATAGGCCATGGTGCGCGAGGGCAGGCCACGCGGCGCCAGCGAGAGGGGGGAGCGGGGCAGCAGTTGTCGCACATCAGCCATGGCTTGCCACCTCCGCGCCGGATTGCGCCTGGGCGGGCCCGCCTTGCCACAGTCCGCTCATCCACAGGCCGATCTGCTCGCGCGTCGCGGTCTCGGCAGGCACCGAAGGCGACAAGCGGCCCTTGGCGATCACGTGCAGCCGGTCGCAGATCGCGAACAGCTCATCGAGCTCTTCCGACACCACCAGGATGGCGCAGCCGGTGGCCTTCAGCGCCAGGATCTCGTTGTGGATCTGCGCCGCGGCGCCAACGTCCACGCCCCAGGTCGGTTGCGCCACGATCAGTACCTTAGGGCCGCTTTCGATCTCGCGGCCGACAATGAATTTCTGCAGGTTGCCGCCCGACAGGCTGCGCGCCAGCGCGTGCGGCCCGCTGGCCTTGACGCGGAAGCGGCTGATCACGGCCGAAGCCAGCCCGGTGGCCGCGCCGGGAGAAATCATGCCTTGCCGCACATAGGGTGGCGTCTGGTGCGACAGCAGGATATTGGTCGCCAGGCTCATGCCCGGCACCGCGCCGCGGCCCAGGCGCTCTTCCGGCACGAAGGCCAGGCCCGCGCGCCGGCGCTGGCGCGCATCGAGCCGGCCGACTGGCTTGCCGCCGAGCTGCACCGACATGTTGTCTGCGCGTGTGTCTTCACCGGACAGCGCGGCCAGCAGCTCCTGCTGCCCGTTGCCGGACACGCCGGCAATGCCGACGATCTCGCCGGCGTGGACATCCAGCGAGATCCGGCTCAGCTCGGTGGCGAAGGCATGCGCGCGCGGCAGCGACAGGCCCTGCACGCTGAGCCGCACCGGGCCGCGCTCGGCAGCCACGCGCGTCTCGCGCGGGGGCTCGCCGCCGATCATCAGCCGCGACAGCGAGGCCGCGGTTTCCTGGCGCGGATCGCACACGCCGGTGACCTTGCCCATGCGCATCACGGTGGCCTGATGGCACAGCGCGCGGATCTCGTCGAGCTTGTGGCTGATGTAGAGGATGCTGGTGCCTTCGGCGGCCAGCTGGCGCAGCGTGACGAAGAGCGTTTCCACTGCCTGCGGGGTCAGCACCGAGGTGGGCTCGTCCAGGATCAGCAACTGCGGATTGGCCAGCAGCGCGCGCACGATCTCCACGCGCTGGCGCTCGCCGACCGACAGCGTATGCACATGGCGGTTCGGCTCCAGCGGCAGTCCGTAGCGCTCGGCAGTGGCGCGGATGCGCTCGGCCAGCTGCTTCATGTTGCCTTGCTGTCCGGCGGGCAGGCCGAGTGCGATGTTCTCGGTCACGGTCAGCGTGTCGAACAGCGAGAAATGCTGGAACACCATGGCGATGCCCAGGTTGCGGGCGTCGTGCGGACTGTTGATGGTGACCGGCGCCCCGTTGAAGTGCATCTCGCCGGCATCCGGACGGGCCGCGCCAAAGATAATCTTCATCAGGGTGGATTTGCCTGCGCCGTTTTCACCCAGCACGGCATGGATCTCGCCGGGGGCGACGCTGAGGCTGACGTCGTCATTGGCGACGACGCCCGGGTAGCGCTTGCTGATATGGGCCAGCGCCAGCCTGGGAGGGAGTTGTGATGTCACTGAGGCGGCTCGGGTTGTTGTGATGGCAGCAACGTGGGATGAGTCAACAGCGCGGCAGTGCGTGGCGCAGCATCGCCGCGACGCATTGCAGCATTCATCATGGTTTGGTGATGCCCGATATTGGTGATGGATTATATAAGTGACAGGACACCGGGCGGGCCGATTCCGGCGTCATTCCAGTCCCTGCAACGGTTTGGGGGTGGTTGCAAGTCGCGTGCCGGCCACAGCACGAAAAAAAGCCGCCGGCCCCTTGCGGAGCCAGCGGCTGGACTGGAGCAGCGGGGGGGGGGGGGGGGGGGGGGCCAGGGCGGCCCCCCGCCGGCAGGGCTCAGGCGCCGGTGGTGGCGGCGCTGGTGGCGAAGCGCCCGTCGCGGAAATCCGCCAGGGTCTGGTAGATCTGCTCCTGCGTGTTCATCACGAACGGCCCGTGCTGCGCGATCGGCTCGTTCAGCGGCTGGCCTGCGATCAGCAGGAAGCGCGCGTCGGCTTCGGCCCTGACGATGACGCCGTCAGACTGGCCGGCGTTGTCCAGCACGCCCATGCGCTGGGCCTCGATCACGGCGCGGTCGTCGCCGCTGCCGATCGAAACCTCGCCCCGGTACACGTAGACGAACGCGTTGTGCCCGGCCGGCAGCGCCTGCGCAAAGGTCTGGCCGGCCGGCAGGTGCACGTCCAGGTAGACCGGCTCGGTCACCGGGCGCGTGATCGCGCCGGCCACGCCGTGCGTGGCGCCCGCCAGCACGCGCACCGTGACGCCGTGGTCCAGCGCCACCGTCGGGATCTCGGCGGCGGGCAGGTCGCGGTACCACGGCGCGGTCATCTTGCCCGCGGCCGGCAGGTTCAGCCACAGCTGGAAACCTTCCATGCGGCCGTCTTCCTGCTCGGGCATTTCCGAGTGGACCACGCCTGCGCCCGCCACCATCCACTGCGCGCCGCCGTTCTGCAGCAGCCCCTCGTTGCCGGCGCTGTCGCGATGGCGCATGCGCCCGGCCAGCATGTAGGTGATGGTCTCGAAGCCGCGGTGCGGGTGATCGGGGAAGCCGCCGATGTAGTCGTCCTTGCTGTCGGTGCCGAAGGCATCGAGCATCAGGAACGGGTCCAGCCGGCGCTGCAGGTTCTGCGTCAGCACGCGGGTCAGCTTGACGCCGGCGCCGTCCGAGGTGGCGATGCCCCGCACCACGCGGTCCACGGCGCGCGAGCGTTGCACGGTTTCGGCGGCGGCGGCGGGAACGGTGGCGAAGGTGGTGGCAAGGGTGTCCATGTCTTTCTCCAGTGGGCGGGTTCCGCGCGGCAATGGCCGGGCCGGTTTCCCGTCGTTTCAGCTACCTCGTCAATTTAGTGTTTTGGCGCGGAAAGAGTAGAGGGTCGCCGGGCAACAGATTGTTCTGCTGGCGTACCAACTGGCTGTCCGGTTTCCGCGATTTCAGAACGATCCGGGAAGTCTCCATATGTCGGCTAATGCACGACCGAACATGCCGTCCTACTGCCGCCAGTTCGCGCAAAATCGGCGCAGGAAGGCCGGAAAAATGCGGGAAGATGACAGGATCGATGAAGATCGCTATAATAGCGCTCTCTTTGTCATCCGTTGAGGCGAGATGCGGGGGTATCAAAACCTCGCCAGCCCTTGCCAGTCAACGGCCGATGGACCGGCGGCGCGTCGGAAAACTTCAATATTTGCGCTGCCACTGGCCAACCGATCGCAACAACTTTGCGTCGCCGGTTGCGCCGCTTCAGGGACTGCCAATCCAACCCGGCATCCCGTCAATCGGACTTCCCGCCCACGGCGGAGGAATCCACAGACCGTCCGCCGGCAATCGTGCCGGTCATGGCGGCAATGCAATCTGAACCGGGACTGGTGGCGCCCTATCTCCGCACGCACCAGCCCATATTGTTTTCCATTGCCGGGAAGTGGCGTGCTGCGCGCTTTTCGGTTTCGGAAAAGGGGAGAGTATGTCAAAGCAATCGGCACGGGCCCTCGCCTGGGCAGGACTGACGCTGGCCGCGCTGGCTGCACTGGTGGCATGGATCGGCGTCGATGTGATTCGCCAGTACCAGGAGCGCCTGCTCTACGACGTGGCCGACCACCTGCGCCTGGTGGTGCTGTCCATGACGCTGGCGCTGGCCACCGGCATCCCGGCCGGCATCGCGCTGAGCCGCCCGTGCATGCGCCGCTGGGCCGACCGCCTGATGCAGGTCTTCAACGTGGGCAATACCGTGCCGTCGCTGGCGGTGCTGGCGCTGGCCCTGGCCGTGCTCGGCATCGGCGAGCGGCCCGCCATCCTGGCGCTGTGGCTGGCCTCGCTGCTGCCGATCGTGCGCAATACCTACGAAGGCCTGCGCAATGTCTCGCCCACGCTGCTGGAAGCGGCGCGTGGCATCGGCATGACGCCGGTGCAGCGCCTGGTGCGCGTGGAACTGCCCAACGCGCTGCCGGTGATGCTGGCCGGCATCCGCATCGCCCTGGTCATCAACGTGGGCACGGTGCCGCTGTCCTTCCTGATCGGTGCCAACAGCCTGGGCGAGCTGATCTTCCCGGGCATCTACCTGAACAACCAGCCGCTGCTGCTGCTGGGCGCTGCCGCCACGGCGCTGCTGGCGCTGGCCCTGGACGCACTCTTTGCCGCCGCCGGCCAGCTGTATCTGCGCCGGCGCGGGCTGGCGCGCTGAACATGGGGACCGAAATGGAAAACCAGATGCAATTCATCCGCCGCCGCGCCCGGCGCGTCGCCCTGGTGGTGGCTGCCGTCACCGCTTTTGCGGCGGGCCTGGCGCTGGCCACTGCGCCTGAAGCCCATGCCGAGGCCACGCCGATCCGCGTGGGCGGCAAGAACTTCACCGAGCAGCTGCTGCTGTCGTCGATGACTTCGAAATACCTGCGCGCCAAGGGCCTCACCACCGAACTGACCGCCGGCCTGGGCAGCACGCTGATGCGCCAGGCGATGGAGAGCAACCAGCTCGACGTGGTGTGGGACTACACCGGCACCGCGCTGATCGTGTTCAACAAGGTCCAGGAAAAACTCGGCGCCAGGGAAAGCTACGAGCGCGTCAAGCAGATGGACGGCGCGCGCGGGCTGGTGTGGCTCGATGCCTCGAACATCAACAACACCTATGCGTTGGCGATGCCGAAGGAACGCGCGGCCAGCGGCGTGACCACGCTGTCGGGCTTTGCCGAGCAGATGCGCCGCGCCGGCCCCGACGCCAGTCATCCGTTCGCGGTCGACATGGAATTCGCTGCGCGCCCGGACGGCCTGGAGCCGCTCAAGGCGCTGTACAAGCTGCCGTTCTCGCGCCGCGACGTGATCCAGCTCGACCCGGGCCTGGTCTACACCGCACTGAAGAACAACCAGGTGGAGCTGGGCCTGGTCTATGCGACCGACGGCCGCGTCAAGGGCTTCGACCTGGTGCTGCTGGAAGACGACCTGCATTTCTTCCCGCCGTACAACGCGGTGCCGGTGGTGCGCAAGCCGGTGCTCGACAAGCATCCGGAACTGGCCGGCCTGCTCAATGCACTCGCTGCCAAGCTCGACAACGAGAGCATGACCGACATGAACTACAAGGTGGACATCGGCCAGCAGCCGGTGGACAAGGTCGCGGAGGACTTCCTGCGCAGCCACGGACTGATCTGAGGGAGGCCGCATGGACTTGTTCTCTTACCTGCAGCACAGCTGGCCCACGCTGCTGAAAATGACCGGCGAGCACCTGGCGCTGGTGGGCTCGGCAGTGGGGCTGGCGATCCTGATCGGGGTGCCGCTGGGCATCGTGATCACGCGCTTCCGCGCGCTGGCCACGCCGCTGCTGGCGCTGGCGACGATCGTGCTGACGCTGCCGTCGATCGCGCTGTTCGGGCTGATGATCCCGATCTTCGCGCGCTTCGGCCATGCGCTTGGCTACGTGCCCGCGGTGACGGCGGTGTTCCTGTACTCGCTGCTGCCGATCATGCGCAACACCTACACCGCGCTGGCCAATGTCGACCCCGGCATCCAGGAAGCGGGACGCGGCATCGGCATGACCGCCTGGCAACGCATGCGGCTGGTGGACCTGCCGCTGGCGGTGCCGGTGATCCTCGGCGGCGTGCGTACCGCCGTGGTGATGAATATCGGGGTTGCCACCATTGCCGCCATCATCGGCGCGGGTGGCCTTGGGGTGCTGATCCTGCAGGCGATCAGCCAGAGCAACATGAGCAAGCTGGCCGTGGGCGCGGTCCTGGTCAGCCTGCTCGCCATCGTGGCGGACGCCTTCCTGCAGTGGTTGCAGCGGGCACTGACGCCAAAGGGAATCCGCACATGATCGAACTCGACCAACTCACCAAGTCCTTCCCGCAGAAAGACGGCACCGAAACGCGCGCCGTCGACGCCGTGTCGCTGACGGTGCCGCGCGGCGAGATCTGCGTCTTCCTCGGCCCCTCGGGCTGCGGCAAGACCACCACGCTGAAGATGATCAACCGGCTGATCGAGCCGACCTCGGGCACGGTGCGCATCGAGGGCGAGGATACGCGCGGCCTTGACGGCGTGACCCTGCGCCGCAAGATCGGCTACGTGATCCAGCAGATCGGCCTGTTCCCCAACATGACCATCGAAGAGAACATCATGGTGGTGCCGCGCCTGCTGGGCTGGGACAAGAAGCAGTGCCGCGAGCGCGCGCGCGAGCTGATGGCGATGGTGCAGCTCGATCCCAACCGGCTGCTGACGCGCTATCCGCGCGAGCTTTCCGGCGGCCAGCAGCAGCGCATCGGTGTGATCCGCGCGCTGGCGGCCGACGCGCCGCTGCTGCTGATGGACGAGCCCTTCGGCGCGGTCGACCCGATCAACCGCGAGAGCATCCAGAACGAATTCCTGCAGATGCAGCGCCAGCTCGGCAAGACCGTGATCATGGTCTCGCACGATATCGACGAAGCGATCAAGCTGGCCGACAAGGTCGCGGTGTTCCGCCGCGGCAAGCTGGTGCAGTTCGACCACCCCGACGCGCTGCTGGCGCATCCGGCCGATGAGTTCGTGCAGGCCTTCGTCGGCCACGACAACACCCTCAAGCGCCTGCTGCTGGTACGCGCCGGCGACGCTGCCACCATGCCGCCGAGCTGCCGCCCCGACATGCCGCTGGCCGAAGCGCTGGGCGTGATGGACGATGCCGACGTGCGCCACCTGCCGGTGGTGGACGACGCCCAGGTCGCGCTGGGCTACGTCACGCGCCGCGATGCGCGCTCCGGCAAGGGGCAGTGCAGTGATGTGATGCGCCCGTTCGCCGTCACCGCGGCCTTCGACGAGCACCTGCGCATCGTGCTGTCGCGCATGTACCAGCACAACACCAGCTGGCTGCCGGTGATGGGCGCTGACGGCGCCTACCTGGGCGAGGTCACGCAGGAATCGATCGCCGGGTACCTGAGCTCGGGACGTTCGCGCGGGCAGGCCGGGGGGCTGGCCGCCTCCGCGCCGCTGCGGGCGGCGGCCTGAGCCAGCGGCAGGGCGGCGGCATCCGCGCTATGCTAGGTGCATGCTCCGCTATTGCCGCTCGCCCTTGTGCCTGGTCGTCGAAACCCGCTGGCTGATACCGCGCGGGTTTGACGGCTTCACGCCCGGTCCGCTGATCCTGCTGCGCCCCGGCGCCAGCCAGGCGCTGATCGAGCATGAGAAGGTGCATGTGCGCCAGTTCTGGCGCAGCTGGGGCCTGATGGGCGTGCTCTACCTGGCCAGCCGGCGCTGGCGCCTGCGCTATGAAGTGGAGGCCTACCGCGAACAACTGCGGCACAGCCCGCCGGGCGCGGCGCATGGCCTGGCGCGCGTGCTGGCGTGCAAGTACCGGCTCAGGATTTCAGAAGCCGAGGCGTACCGTCTGCTGACGCAAGACCTGCACGGCGATCTCTAATGAAAAACGGCCCGCACCAGTTACTGGTGCGGGCCGTTTCTCTTGTCTGGCGGAAGCGGTGAGATTCGAACTCACGGATGGGTCACCCCATCGGCAGTTTTCAAGACTGCTGCCTTAAACCACTCGGCCACGCTTCCTGGAAGTGCGGGCATTGTAGCGCGAAAGGGCATGGGCCCGGCGCGCTGCCGCCTGCAGACCTGACGGTCAGGCCGCGCATTATACAAGGCTCGCGTGGATCGATGGTGGTCTTGTGTTGCGGCACGCAAGCGCGCGTAAACTTCCTGCCACATCCGCTGCCGCGGATGTCGGCGTCTGTCTGACATTACGGAACCTTCACACGCCGGCATCGCTCATATTGTCGTGCCGGATGGCGCGGTGTGTGCCGCATCCCCGGCTTTCGCCTGGCAACAGAGGAGAACTCAAAATGCGAATCCATAGCAAGAAATGGCTGATCGTTCCGGTGGCTGCAGCGGCTGTGCTGGCCGGTTGTGCCGCCCCGTATGACAGCGGCTACAACACCGGCTACAACGCCCCGCCTCCGGGGTACCAGACTCCCAACACCTCGCAGGCCCCGGCTGGCGCGGTGTACTACGGCCGCGTGGAATCGATTGAACCGATCACCAGTACGCAAGGCAGCTCGGGCCTGCTCGGCACCGTGATCGGCGGTGCGGCCGGCGGCCTGCTGGGCCACCAGATCGGCGGCGGGCGCGGGCAGACCGCGGCGACCATCGGCGGTGCCGTGGTCGGCGCCGTGGCCGGCAACCAGATCGAGAAGCGCGCGGGCAGCAACACCCAGACCGCGTACCGCGTCAACGTGCGCCTGGATGATGGCCGCATCGCCACGGTGACCCAGTCGAGCCTGGGCAACCTGCAGGTGGGCATGCGCGCACGCGTGGCCAATGACATGGCAACGCCGTACTGACATGCCAGCCTGACGTTTGCCAGCATGTAAAAGGCCACGCATCGCGTGGCCTTTTCTTGTACCGGTGCTCGTCGGCGCTCAGTCCTTCAGGAACATCTCCTGCAGGTCGTTGAGGAAGCGCCGGCCCAGCTCGGTGGGGCGGATGGTGGTCAGGTCCGCTTCCAGCAGCCCTTTCTTTTCCGCCTCGGCCAGCTGCTTGCTGATGGTATGCAGCGGCAGCCCGGTGTAGTCGTGGAAGCTCGATGCCGGCACGCCGTCGGTCAGGCGCAGCGCGTTGAGCATGAACTCGAACGGCAGCTCGTCGGCGCCGACATCGCGCGCTTCCTGCACGGCATTGCCGGCCAGCGCCCGCTCCATGTAGGTGGCCGGATGCTTGTGCCGCATCTGGCGCAGTATCCGATGCGGGAACGACAGCTTGCCGTGCGCGCCGGCGCCGATGCCGAGGTAGTCGCCGAAGCGCCAGTAGTTCAGGTTGTGGCGCGCCTCGCGATGCGGCTTTGCATACGCCGAGGTTTCGTAGTGCCGGTAGCCGGCCTCGGCCGTGCGCGCTTCGATCCAGTCCTGCATCTCGTACGCGCTGTCGTCGTCCGGCAGCGCGGGCGGGAATTTGGCGAAGAGGGTGTTGGGCTCCAGCGTCAGGTGGTACAGCGACAGGTGCGTGGTGCCGTACGACAGCGCGGCTTCCACATCCTGCCGGCATTCATCCAGCGTCTGGCCGGGCAGGGCGTACATCAGGTCCAGGTTGATGTTGTCGAAGCTGGCCTGGGCGATGTCGATCGCCTTGCGCGCTTCGGCACCGCCGTGGATGCGCCCGAGCGCCTGCAGGTGCCGGTCGTTGAAGCTCTGGATGCCGATCGACAGCCGGTTGATGCCGCTGGCGCGGTAGCTGGCGAACTTGTCGGCCTCGAAGGTGCCGGGGTTGGCCTCCATCGTGATCTCGGCGTCGGCATCCAGCGGCAGCAGCGCGCGGATGTCCGACAGCAGCCGGTCCATGCCTGCCGCCGACAGCAGGCTGGGCGTGCCGCCGCCGATAAAGACCGTATGCACCGGCCGGCCCCACACCAGCGGCAGCGACTGCTCCAGGTCCGCGCGCAGCGCGTCCAGGTAGATGTCTTCCGGGATCTCGTGGTTGTCGGCGCCGGGTGCGGCGTGCGAGTTGAAATCGCAATACGGGCACTTGCGCACGCACCACGGGATATGCACGTACAGCGACAGCGGCGGCGAGCCGGGCAGGCTGATCTGCCCGGGCTTGAGCCAGAGCTGCTTGCTGTCCACGGGCACGGACGCGGAGACCGGTACGATCGGGATCATCGGGTGGCGCTTTGCGCGGCATCGGCCTGCAGCCGTGCCACCAGCGCGCGCAGCGCCTGGGCCCGGTGGCTGACCGTGTTCTTCTCTTCGGGCGACAGCTCGGCGGCGGTCTTGCCCAGATGCGCCAGCAGGAAGTGCGGGTCGTAGCCAAAGCCGCCCGCGCCGCGCGGCGCGTCGACGACCTCGCCGTGCCAGAGGCCTTCGGCGATGATCGGGCAAGGGTCTTCGGCGTGGCGCACGAACACCAGCACGCAGTAGTAGTGCGCGTGGCGGTTCAGCTTGCCGGCCAGTTGCGAGACCAGGTGGGCATTGTTGGCGGCATCCGACTTGGCCTGCCCGGCCATCTGCGCATAGCGCGCGGAATAGACGCCGGGCGCGCCGTCCAGCGCCTGCACGCAGATGCCGGAATCGTCGGCCAGCGCGGGCAGCCCGGCCAGCCGGCTGGCATGGCGGGCCTTGGCCAGCGCGTTCTCGACGAAGGTGGCAAAGGGCTCTTCGGCCTCGGGAATGCCCAGTTCGCCCTGGGGCACCACGTCAAAGCCGAGCGGGGCCAGCAGCGCGCCGAATTCGCGCAGCTTGCCGGCGTTGTTGGAAGCCAGTACCAGGCGTTGCATCGCGGGTCCCGCTCCTCAGGCCAGGCCGAGCGCTTCGCGCTGGTGCTGCACCAGGTGGGCGATGCCGGCTTCGGCCAGGCGCGTCATGGCGTCCAGGTCGGCGCGGCTGAACGGCGCGCCTTCGGCGGTGCCCTGCACCTCGACAAAGCCGCCGCTGCCGGTCATGACCACGTTCATGTCGGTGTCGCAGCTGCTGTCCTCGGCGTAGTCCAGGTCCAGCACCGGCACGCCGTCGACCATGCCGACCGAGACCGCGGCAACATGGTCGCGGATCGGGCTGGCAACGATCAGGCCATCGCGCAGCATGGTCGAAACCGCGTCATGGGCGGCGACAAAGGCGCCCGTAATGGCCGCGGTGCGGGTGCCGCCGTCGGCCTGCAGCACGTCGCAGTCCAGGTGGATGGTGTATTCGCCCAGCGCCGCCAGGTCGAACACGGAGCGCATGGCGCGGCCGATCAGGCGCTGGATTTCCTGGGTGCGGCCGGTCTGCTTGCCGCGCGCGGCCTCGCGGTCAGAGCGGGTGTGCGTGGCGCGCGGCAGCATGCCGTATTCGGCCGTGACCCAGCCTTCGCCACTGCCCTTCTTGTGCGGCGGCACCTTGGCCAGCACGCTGGCGGTGCAAAGCACCTTGGTGTCGCCAAAGGCACACAGGACGGAGCCCTCGGCGTGGCGGGTGTAGTGGCGGGTAAGGCTGATGGAACGCAGCGCATCGGCTGCGCGGCCGCTGGGTCGCATGGGATGGTTTGTCCGAATCGGGGAGAGACCGCGATTCTAACGCCGCCAGCCCTGGAGCGCTGCACAGTTGCCCCGGCGCGCCGCCGGGGCAAGGCATTACCGCATCAGGTTGCTGGTCTTGTCGATGGCGGCGCGGATCTCTGCGATCGAGCGCTCGATCTCCTCTTCGGACAGCAGGTCGCTTTCCGAGCCGGTGCGCTCCAGGATCGAGGTAGTGAAGGCGTTCAGCGGCAGGGTGTCGGTCATGACCGAATCCTGCCCCGCCGCATTGCTGTCCAGTTCCCACATCATGGCGATGCCGGTGGTGTTGTCGGCACCTTCGCCGGCGTTCTGCAGCGCCTGCTCGATCAGCGCGGGCACCGCCTGCACCACCGACAGGCGCGACAGCTTGTCCACCAGCGCGGGCTCTTCCAGCGCGCCCCACAGGCCGTCGGAGCAGAGCAGGGCCACGTCGCCCGGCTCCAGCCGCACCGGGCCGCCCAGGTCGATCAGCGGCAGGTTGGGCGAGCCCAGGCAGTTGTAGAGCTTGTTGCGCTCCGGGTGGTTGGCCACGTGCATCGGCAGCACGCGCTCCTGCTGCAGCAGGTTCTCGATCTTGGAGTGGTCGCGCGTGCGCGTCAGCAGCCGGCCCTTGCGCAGCAGGTAATAGCGCGAGTCGCCGGCGTGGGCCCAGTAGATCTGGCCCTGCTGCACCAGGCAGCAGACCACCGTGGTGCGCGGCACGTCCGCCATCTGGTTGGCCTCGGCATAGCGGTGGATCTCGCGGTGGGCCAGCATGATGGTGTCCTGCAGGAACTCGGCCGGGTTGCGCACCGTGGGCCGCGCCTGCACCTGGAACTGGCGCGCCAGCGTCTGCAGCGCCTGCTGCGCGGCGACTTCGCCGTGCGCATGGCCGCCCAGGCCGTCGGCCAGCACCATCAGCAGCGCGTCGCGCGTGAAGCAATAGCCCATGCGGTCCTGGTTGACGCGGCGGCCGCCTTTCCTGCTTTCCTGGTAGACAGAGAATCGCATGTTGGCTTTCAGGGAATTCAGTGGACTGGCCGCAAGCGGGGCGCCAGATTTGTGATTCAGTCGACGCTCGCGCCGGGGACGGATTCGTCACGCCGGCGCAGCAGGGTCAGGAAGCGCGATGTCGCCGCGGGCCGCTCCGCCGGCGCCAGGGCCGGGGCTTGCGTCTGCGGCGCCAGCGCCTGTTCGCCGAGGGCGTTGGTCTGCTCGCGCAACTCCTTCTGCAGCCGGAACACGCTCTGCGGGCGCTCGGCCGGCGTCAGCCGCAGGCACCATTCGACCAGGTCCACCAGCCCGTTGGTGTAGCTGCTGCGCAGCCGCGCCAGGGCATCGCCCATGCGGTCTTCCTTTTCGCGCTGGTTGGCTTCCTGCGGCGGCATGCCGGCCATGCACGCGTAGAGCGTCGCGCCCAGGCTGTAGACATCGGTCCACGGGCCCAGGTCGGAATGCTTGCCATAGAGCTCGGGCGCGGCAAAGCCGGGGGTGTACATCGGCTGGAAGCGGGCCGCTTCCATGGTCAGGGTCTGCCGCGCGGCGCCAAAATCCAGCAGGATCGGGGATTCGTCCTCGCGCAGGTAGATGTTGCCGGGCTTGATGTCCAGGTGCAGCAGCTTGTGGATATGCACTTCACGCAGGCCGCTCATCAGGTCGTGGAAGACCTTGCGGATGAAATGCTCGCGCAGCACCTTGGGGCCGCCTTGCTGGCGGGCGGCCAGCACGTGCTCCTGCAGCGTCTTGCCCAGCTCATAGTTCATCACCATGTAGACGGTGGAGTTCTCGCGGAAGAAATTCACCACGCGCACCACGCTGGGATGGGAGATGCGGGCCAGCGAGCGGCCCTCTTCAAAGAAGTACTTCAGGCCCAGCCGGAACGCGGCGGCGTTTTCCTCGGGCACCACGGGGATCAGTTCGCCCGGGTTGCGCCGCGCCAGCGACGACGGCAGGTATTCCTTGATGGCAACCGGTGCGCCGGTATCGTCGGTGGCCAGGTAGACGAAACTGAACCCCCCGCTGGCCAACTTCTTTACAATACGATAGTTGGACAACAGCGTGCCGACGGGCAGCGGTGCACTCTTCGGTTGTGTCGTGCCCTTTGGCTCTGTCATGGGAATAGGGACCTGATTTGCCTCCGGATTGTCCGGGCTAATCGGTCACTTGTAAAGAACACAAATAAGGGCATTGTTGCCCTCCTTTCAACGTATTGAGAGCGTCCTCAGGATCCCTTGCGGGGCGCTCGAGGCGGGCGTGCTCGGGTCGCCAGCCCGGGGCCGCCGCCATTCACGAGAACATCCAATGATCCACAGCATGACAGGCTATGGCCTGGCGACGCGCCAGGCGCCATTGACCAACGCGCAAGGCGAGCCCAGCGGGCGCTCCGCGTCCGTTTCGGTGGAATTCCGCACTGTCAATTCGCGTTTCCTCGACCTGTTGTTCCGGGCCCCGGAAGAGTGCCGAGCCTTCGAGCCGGCCCTGCGCGAGATGCTGATGGCCGAGCTGTCGCGCGGCAAGCTGGAATGCCGCATCAACCTGCAGCGCACCGACACCGGCGGCGCCACCCTGGCCCTCAATGAAGGGCTGCTGGCGCAGATCCGCGCGCTGGAAACCACCGTCGCCGCCACCTTCGCCAGCGCCGGCACCCTGCGCATGGGCGAGATCCTGCGCTGGCCGGGCGTGCTGGTCGAGCCGGAACTGTCGCAGGAGGCACTGCGCGAGGCGGTGCTGGGCGCCGCGCGCGAGGCGCTGGACCAGTTGCTGGAAGCCCGCCGCCGCGAAGGCGACGCGCTCAAGGCGACGCTGGTGGAGCGCATCGACGCCATGCTGGCGATCGTCGAGCGCCTGACGCCGACCATCCCGCAGCTGATCGCGCACCACCAGGAAAAGCTGACCGAGCGCCTGCAGGAAGCCTTCAACCTGGCCGCGCCCACCGGCATGCCGTCGATGAGCCGCGACGAGATCGCCGAGCGCATCCGCCAGGAAGCCACCGTCTACGGCATCCGCATCGACATCGCCGAAGAGCTGTCGCGGCTGCAGGCGCACCTGAACGAGACCCGGCATATCCTGAAGAAGGGCGGCCAGGCCGGCAAGCGCCTGGACTTCATGATGCAGGAGCTCAACCGCGAGGCCAACACGCTTGGCTCCAAGGCCGCCGCCAAGGAACTGGCCGATGCCTCGATGGAGCTCAAGCTGCTGATCGAGCAGATGCGCGAACAGGTCCAGAATCTCGAATAAAGACAGCCCCAGGAATCACCAAAGAATCATCATGAGCCCAACGCCTCAATCCGCGCCTCACACTGCCATCGATACCGTCTACCCCGGCAACCTCTTCATGGTGGTGGCGCCGTCAGGAGCCGGCAAGTCGACGCTGGTCAACAAGCTGCTGTCGCAGGACCCGGCCATCCGCCTGTCGATCTCGCACACCACGCGCGCCCCGCGCCCGGGCGAGCAGGACGGGCGCGAGTACCACTTCGTCACGGTCGACGCGTTCCGCGCCGCGCGCGACCGCGGCGACTTCCTGGAATGGGCCGAGGTCCACGGCAACTACTACGCGACCTCGCGCGTGTGGATCGAGCAGCAGATGGCGCAGGGCAACGACGTGCTGCTGGAAATCGACTGGCAGGGCGCGCAGCAGGTGCACCAGCGCTTTTCCAACGCGGTCGAGATCTTCATCCTGCCGCCGTCGCTGACGGCTCTGGAAGAGCGCCTGAAAAAACGCGGCCAGGACGAGCCCAATGTGATCGTGCGCCGGCTGCTGGCGGCGGGCAGTGAAATGGCCCACGCCTCGGAGTCGGACTACGTCATCATCAATGAGGTCTTCGACGATGCTCTCGAGCAGTTGCGCAACGTGATCAGCGCCACGCGGCTGCGGTTTTCCTCGCAGAAAGCACGGCATACGGAGCTGTTTATCGAGCTGGGCATCCACTGAGCCGATGCCTGCCGATGACAGCTGCGCGGGGCGCCGCCGGCGTTTTCCGCCGCGTGCTGTAAAATAGCAACCCAACGTAAGGTTTTGTCCCAAGGTGGATTTGATATGGCGCGTATTACCGTCGAAGATTGTCTGAAACACATTCCGAATCGCTTCGAGCTCGCGCTGGCGGCCACGTATCGTGCCCGTCAGCTGGTGCAGGGCCACACGCCCAAAGTCGAAGCAAAGGACAAGCCGACTGTGGTGGCACTGCGCGAGATCGCGTCGGGCCAGGTCGGCATCGAGATGCTGAAGAAGGTCCCGACCTGATTGGTCAGGCGGCCCATGGCTTATCCTCGCATCGTGCCAGCACGTATCCAGCCGGATTCCAGGGGCCGCCGCCATGCCTTCGCCGCATTCGCCCTCCAAGCCTCCCTCCCAGCCGTCGCCGACTGCCGTGGCGCCGGCGCTTGGCGATGCGGCCCCGCCTACGGCGCGTAAGCGCACCATTCCGGGCCAGCCCTCCGTGAACGCGCGCACCGGCGCTCCCAATCTTCCCGATCCGCTCGGCGACGATGTCGTCGGCGAGCGTGCCGTCGCGCCCGCGCTGGCGCCGGGCAAGTCCAGGGGCGCGGCGCTGCAGGATGAGCTGGCCGCGATGCAGGATGTGGCGCCGGCGGCTGACAGCCTGTTTATCGACGCAGTGCTGGCGCAGTCATACCGGCACTTCTTCGGCCCGACCTCGCAGCCGGCGGTGCCGCCGCGCCAGCAGGTCATCTCCATCACCCGGCTGATGGAGAAACTCGCGTACCTGAAGGCGCCCGATCTGGCGCGCGTGCGCGAGGCCTTCCAGTTTTCCGACGAAGCCCACCTGGGTCAGTACCGCCAGAGCGGTGAGCCCTACATCACCCATCCGGTGGCGGTGGCCGAGCTGTGCGCGGACTGGAAGCTGGATGTGCAGTCCATCATGGCGGCGCTGCTGCACGACGTGATGGAAGACCAGGGCATCACCAAGAGCGAGCTGGCCGAGAAATTCGGCCCCAAGGTCGCCGAACTGGTCGATGGCCTGACCAAATTGGACAAGCTCGAATTCCAGAGCCGCGAGCAGGCGCAGGCGGAGAGCTTCCGCAAGATGCTGCTGGCGATGGCGCGCGACGTGCGCGTGATCCTGGTGAAGCTGGCCGACCGTACGCACAACATGCGCACGCTCGACTTCGTGCCGCCGGAGAAGCGCCGCCGCATCGCGCTGGAGACCATGGAGATCTATGCGCCGATCGCGCACCGTCTCGGTCTCAACACGATCTACCGCGAACTGCAGGAGCTGTCCTTCAAGGTCGGCTCGCCGTTCCGCTACGCGACGCTGGAAAAAGCCGTCAAGGCCGCGCGCGGCAACCGCCGCGAGGTGGTCAAGCGCATCCTGGAGGCCGCGCAGAAGGCGCTGGGCGATGCTGGCATCGTGGCCGAGCTTTCCGGGCGCGAGAAAACGCTCTACAGCATCTATCGCAAGATGCACGACAAGCAGCTGTCGTTCTCGCAGGTGCTCGACGTGTACGGTTTTCGCGTGGTGGTGGAAACGCAGATGCACTCCTACATGGCGATGGGTGCGCTGCACGGGCTGTACAAGCCCATGCCCGGCAAGTTCAAGGATTACATCGCGATTCCCAAGATCAACGGCTACCAGTCGCTGCACACCACGCTGGTGGGTCCGTTCGGCACGCCGGTGGAGTTCCAGATCCGTACGCGCGATATGCACCAGATCGCCGAAGCAGGGGTCGCCGCGCACTGGATGTACAAGCACCAGGCCGACCAGGCCAACGATATCCAGCAACAGGCGCACCAGTGGCTGCAGTCGCTGCTGGATATCCAGAGCCAGACCGGCGATTCGCAGGAGTTCCTGGAACACGTCAAGATCGACCTGTTCCCGGATGCGGTCTACGTGTTCACGCCCAAGGGCCATATCCGCGCGCTGCCGCGCGGCGCCACCGCGCTGGACTTTGCCTACGCCGTGCACAGCGACCTGGGCAACCAGTGCGTGGCGGTTAAGATCAACAACGAGCTGCTGCCGCTGCGCACCGAGCTCAAGAGCGGCGATATCGTCGAGGTGGTGACGGCGCCGTACTCCAAGCCCAACCCGGCGTGGCTGTCGTTCGTGCGTACGGGCAAGGCGCGCGCGGCGATCCGCCATTACCTGAAGACCACCAAGCTCGACGAGGCCATCCAGCTCGGCGAGCGCCTGCTGGAACAGTCGGCGCGCCAGCTCGGCATCGAGCTGAAGGCCGTGCCGCAGTCGGTGTGGGATCGCATGATCCAGTGGACCGGCAACAAGCAGCGCGAAGACATCTTCGCCGACCTGGCGCTGGGCCGGCGCGTGCCGGCGGTGGTGGCCAAGCGCATGGAGATCCTGCTGCAGGAACTGTCCGGCGATGTCGACAGCGCGCTGCTGGCGGCGGTGCAGACCTTCGCCGGGGAAGAAGCGCCCGCGGTCCCGATCACCGGCGACGAAGGCATGTCGATGATCTTCTCGGCATGCTGCCGCCCGATCCCGGGCGATTCGATCGTTGGCTACCTGGGCAAGGGCGAAGGGCTGCAGATCCACGTGCAGGACTGCAAGATTGCCAAGCGCCTGCACAGCAAGGATCCGGAACACTGGATCGACGTGATGTGGGCCAAGAAGACCACGCGCGCCTTCGACGTGTCGATCAAGGTGATGGTGCGCAACGTCAAGGGCATCGTCGCGCGCGTGGCGGCCGACCTGACCGCGGCCGACGCCAACGTGGCGCACGTGGCCATGGAGCAGCAGGACGCCGGCCACCAGGAGGCCACCTACATGCAGTTCATCATCCAGGTACAGAACCGCCTGCACCTGGCCAACGTGATGCGCGGGCTGCGCCGCAACCCCGACGTCATCCGCATCTTCCGCGACCGCAACGACGGCTAGGAGGCCGTTTTAGGACGGCCCTGGCGTCGTTGCGCGGCCTTGCCGTACTACTGTACTGTCTGCGGCCGCACGCCTAGCCAGGGCCGCCCTAAAACGGCCTCCACTCCAGGCTATTGTTTCCGCGACGGGTAGCGGACTTCCAGGATATCGATCTGCTCGACCCCGGCCGGCGTGCGCAGCGCCACGGTGTCGCCCTCGCGCGCCTTGATCAGCGCCTTGGCGATCGGCGAGATCCAGCTCACGTGGTTGCTGTCCAGGTCGACTTCATCCATGCCGACGATGGTGATGGTGGTTTCTTCGCCGGCGCGATTGGCGTAGGTGACGGTGGCGCCGAAGAAGATCTGGTCGTTGTCGCCCTGCAGGGACGCGTCGACCACTTCCGCCTTGTCGAGGCGGCGCGTCAGGAAGCGGATGCGGCGGTCGATCTCGCGCAGGCGCTTCTTGCCGTAGAGATAGTCGCCATTCTCCGAGCGGTCGCCATTGGAGGCCGCCCACGACACGATCTGCACTACATCGGGCCGGTCGACGTCGATCAGCTGCATCAGCTCATTGCGCAGGCGGTTGTAGCCTTCGGCGGTGATGTAGTTCTTGGTGCCGGGAGGTAGCGGCGTTGCGCCTTCGGGGAGATCGTCGTCCTCGTCGCCGGACGACTCTTTGACAAATGCCTTGTTCATGTTCCGGATCACTTCTTGGGTCTGTCATTATAGGAAAACACCACAGGCGAACCTCGCCGGCGGGCATCTGCTGCGCCCCTTCCAAAGAAAGATCACAAAAAAGTTGCGAAGGGGCTTCCCAAAAATAAAAACTGGGTTATAATCTTTTTCTCGCGTGCGGCTGTAGCTCAGTTGGATAGAGTACTTGGCTACGAACCAAGGGGTCGTGGGTTCGAATCCTGCCAGCCGCGCCACCTATGCAGAAAGAAGAGGGCTTCCGGAAACGGAAGCCCTTTTTCGTTTCCGTCCTCTCGCCGTCGTGCCATTCGACTTGCGCGCCGCGGCTACCGTTCCCGCTTTCCACCTGCACCCACGCAGACCTGCGATTGCTGCGTCACGCCTTGCGGTCGTGCGTGCGGCCTCCTAGGCTCGAATCAGGCACAACCTCGACCCTGGGAGCTGAGCGCATGGAAAACGCAGAGTGGCGCGTTGAAGAGTACCGCGGCATGGATGTCTATGTCCTGGTATCGCCGCAAGGGCAGGACAGCATCGGCCGTTGGGGCTATGAAGTCCGCGTGTCGCAGGAAGGCGCCGACCCGGCCGACGCGGGCGATACCGAGTTGCTTGCCAGCGGCCCGCAGCAGTTCGCCACGCGCCATGCGGCGGAGGTGGCTGCCTTCGGCGCGGGCTATGCCCTGGTGGACCGGCTGCTGGGGCCCGCCGAGTAAGAGCTGCGCGTCATTGTGGTTGGCGCAACGGCTTATATCATGCCGTGATCTATTGCTATTGAGGTGGCAAAGCCAGGCGCATTGCATGACGGCGCGAGGCGGGGACGAACGATTTCATGCGCACGGCAAAATAGCGCTTGCCATGCGCGGATGAATCGCCCATAATCCGTCTCCTTCAGACGCGGGGTGGAGCAGTTGGCAGCTCGTCGGGCTCATAACCCGAAGGTCGCAGGTTCAAGTCCTGCCCCCGCAACCAACGCCTTATATCAGTATCCAGCGGCATTCGCCGCAGTCCTTCAAGGCGTTGTTCTCAAGGCCGTCCGGCCTGACTCACTCACTGCTCCGATGTCATTCCGCGCAACCCAAAGGCATGCCTTGCAGCGTTCGTGCGCTTGCACCACTAGGTGCGCACCAGTTCCGCCGCACGCCTGAAGGTATCGCGCACCAGCGGCTGGTCTTCACGCTCCGCGGCGTCGGCATGCTCACGCAGCCGCGTGGCCAGCACCGTCAGTGTTCCTTGCGCCTGCGGCCCGCCCGCGGCCTGGCACTTGGTTACCGCTTCGCGCATCACCGCATCGAGCTCGCCGCTGACATCGGCACCATCGAAGGCGCTCACCGAGAGAGCCGAGATGCGTTCCAGGTAGAGATTGACCAGCGCTTCATCGTGTAGCGGTTCGGACATGTCGGCTCCTTGTCGGTGACGGGGATACAGAACCCATTGTAGTGAAGCCCGCCGCCTGCACAGGATCAAACAGTAATGATTCTTGTTCGGGTCCCTGCCGCGCTTCCCATACAATGTGCACCTGCCCGATTCATCCCGACATTATTGCCATCATGATGCTGCAGATTCCCGACGTACTGTCCAAGGCCCAGGTGGCGCAAGTCCGGCAGGTCATCGACGCGGCGGCGTGGGCCGACGGCAATGAGACCTCGGGCTACCAGTCGGCGCTGGCCAAGCGCAACCTGCAGTTGCCGGAGGGCTCGCCGGCGGCGCGCCAGGTGGGCGACCTGATCCAGGACGCGCTCGGCAACAACGCGCTGTTCTTCTCGGCGGCGCTGCCGCTGAAGGTCTATCCGCCGCTGTTCAACCGCTACGAGGGCGGGCATACCTTTGCCAACCACGTCGACAACGCGATCCGCTACCTGCGCGGCACCAGCTTCCGCATCCGCAGCGACCTGTCGGCGACGCTGTTCCTGACCGAGCCGGAGGAATACGACGGCGGCGAACTGGTGATCGAGGACACCTACGGCCAGCAGCGCGTGAAGCTGCCGGCCGGGCATATGGTGCTGTACCCGGCCACCAGCATCCACCACGTGACGCCGGTCACGCGCGGGGCGCGGGTGTCATCGTTCTTCTGGATCCAGAGCATGGTGCGCGACGCTGGCCAGCGCGCGCTGCTGTTCGAGCTGGACGCGCGTATCCGCCAGGTGGCGCAGGAACTCGGCCAGGCGCATGAATCGGTGATCGGCCTGACCGGGGTCTATCACAACCTGCTGCGCCGCTGGGCGGACGCCTGAACGCCGGCGGCGCCCTCACGAGGGCGCTGCATAACGTCAGCCAGCAAGCAGCCGCGGCTATCCGTCGCGCCGTCGCTGCATCTGCAACAGTTCGATCGGAGAGGGCTGGATGCGCCGCCGCGCCGGGCGCAGCGCGCGGTTGGGCCACAGCACGTAGTTGGTGTGCGGATCCAGCGGCTTGCCGAAGTACGAGACCCAGACCTGAACGCCGTGCTCGGTTTCGGCAACGATGGCCGCGACGGCGCGCGCCGCGGCGGAAGGGGACTTGAGCAGTTCCGCCAGGGCTTCGACGCCCTGCACGACATGGTGCTTCACCCCGGCAAACCATGCGTACTGACGCATGGCGGACAACAAACGCTTGGTCATGAACGCGACTCTGGTTGTGTGGAAAGTGCGAATGAGACCCGCACGCTTCCGGTTTGTTCACGTCGGTTTGCGAAATACCAGCATGACTGCGGCGCCATGTCGCTGTGATGGCATGCGCGCGGCATGCGTCACCTGGTATCGCTCCTGTGCGGCCCGCATCACGTGGCGTGCGCCGGCTCAGGTACCAGTGCAGAGAGTACCATTGCCAGCCGGTCCAGGGCAGGATCGATATCCAGCAGGTCGATGGCGCCGAAGCCCAGCAGCAGCCCCGCGCAGGTAGCAGGGGGCGTGGCATAGCAGGGATCGAGCGTGGCAAGTGCCAGGCCGGCCAGGCGCGCGGTCGAGACCAGTGCCTCGGACGCCACCGGCACGCGCAGCCGCGCCGCCAGGTGGAAGCCCGCCAATGCCGGCAGCGGCTCCAGCCACGGCGACAGGTCGCCGTGCAGCCGCGCCAGCAGGCGGGCGCGGCGCTGGGCGTGGCGCGCGTGCGAGCGCCGGATATGGCGCAGCAGGTGCCCCTCGGACAGGAAGCGCGCCAGCGCCTGCTGGATCAGCGTCGGCGTGTACCAGTCCATCAGGTGCTTGACCTTGCGCGCGGCCGGCATCAGCCAGGGCGGCACCACCAGGTAGCCGCCGCGCAGGTTCGCCACCAGCGTCTTCGAGAACGTGCCTAGGTAGACCACGCGGCCATGCCGGTCCAGCGTCTGCAGTGCGTCCAGCGCCTGGCCGCCGTAGCGGAATTCGCTGTCGTAGTCATCTTCCAGGATCACCGCGTGGCGGCGTGCCGCCCAGTCCAGCAGCGCCTGGCGCCGCGCCAGGGTCATCGGCACGCCCAGCGGCGACTGGTGCGATGGCGTGACATAGACCAGCGTGGCATCGTTCGGCAGCGCCTCCACCACCAGCCCTTCACCATCGACCGGCACTGGCACCACCCGTGCGCCCAGCCCCTGGAACAACGAACGCGCCATCGGATATCCGGGATCCTCCATCGCCACCACGGCGCCGGGCCCGAGCAGCAGCCGGGCCAGCAGGTCGATGCCCTGTTGCGCGCCGCCCGTGACCAGGATGTCGGTCGGCATGCTCTGCACGCCGCGTGTGAAGGCGATATGGCGGGCAATGGCCTGGCGCAGCACCATCTCGCCGGCCGGATCGGCGGCGCCGGGCGGGCGCTGGCGCTCGGCGGCCAGCGCCGCGCGCACGCAGCGCGACCAGGCTTCATGCGGAAAGCGCGTGGTATCTGCCTGCCCCGGCTGGAACGCATAGCGCGCGCCGCCGCCGGAGTCCAGGAACGGCGTCGGCACCGCCATCCAGCGCTGCACTGCAGGCGGCAGCACCGGCGCCGCCGCCATGCGCACGGCCGGGCGGGCCAGCCCCTCGGCCACATAGGTGCCGTCGCCGACGCGCGCGTGCAGCCAGCCTTCGGCCACCAGCCGTTCATACGCCGTGGTCACCGTCTTGCGCGCCACGCCCAGCTGGATGCCAAGCAGGCGCGTAGGCGGCATGCGTGCGCCGGCCTCGAGCCGGCCGCCCTGGATCGCGTCGCGGATCTGGTGGACGATCTGCGCGGTCAGGTCGCTGGCTTGGTCCAGGGCGAGATGCAGTTCCATAAGGTACGCGTCGGTCAGGATTGGTCTACTGATTCTGCCGGAAATTGGCGGTGTACGGGGCCAATCGATGGGTCTATCTTTCATCCCAACGGGCGCGACACCAGTGCCCGCCGAATCCAACCTGTCAAAGCGGAGATCGATCATGGAAGAACGGATGAACTGGCAAGACGTGGCCCCTGACGCCTACAAGGCAATGGTTGGCCTGGAGGTCTACCTGGCACGCTGCTCGCTGGAGACCACGCTCAAGGAACTGGTGAAGATCCGCGCCTCGCAGATCAACGGCTGCGCGTTCTGCCTGGACATGCACATCACCGATGCGCGCAAGCATGGCGAAAGCGAGCGCCGCCTGAACCTGCTGCCGGCCTGGCGTGAAGTGAGCTGGTTCACCCCGCGCGAGCGCGCCGCGCTGGCGTGGACCGAGGCGCTGACGCTGCTGCCGCAAAGCCAGGCGCCGGATGCGGACTACCAGGACTTGCGCGAGCAATTCTCGGAAAAGGAAATGGCGGACCTGACGCTGCTGATCTCGGCCATCAATGCATGGAACCGCTTCGGCGTCGGTTTCCGTCGCCAGCCGCCCGCGCTCTGAGCCACGGCGCACATCCGCCCGACCTCAGCCTGACCCGCGCCGTGGCCTGCCGATTGACAAGCCGCGGCGCAGTGCATTAGCTTCTGTTGCAGATGCTGCACAAATGGCAACCGCTGGCGGCGCCGGCATGGGGGGCATGGTGGCGACACGTCAGGAGGGCGGGCAAGCCGGGGCCGAGGGTACTGTCGAGGCCCGGCGCGAGCGCGGCAGGGCCGCCCGCCAGCAGGTGCCGCGCGGTGCGCACGAGGCCATTGGCAACGTCGACCGCGACCCCGTCGAACTGCTGGAAATCAGCAGCCAGGGCCGGGTTGAGCGGCTGGTGCCGCTGCGCTACGGCCGCATGATCCAGTCGCCATTCGCCTTCTACCGCGGCAGCGCCATCATCCAGGCGCACGACCTGGCCAGCACCGCGGATTCCGGGCTGCATATGCAGATCTGCGGCGACTGCCACCTGGCCAACTTCGGCGGCTTTGCCACGCCCGAGCGCGCGCTGCTGTTCGACCTCAACGACTTCGACGAAACCAGCCCCGGTCCGTGGGAATGGGACCTCAAGCGCCTGTGCGCAAGCTTCGTGGTAGCGGCACGCCACCTGCGGCACAAGTCCGCTGTGGCCGAAGACGTGGTGCGCGAAGCGGTGGGCAGCTACCAGCGCCGCATGCTCACCTATGGCGAAATGGGCATGCTCGAGACCTGGTACGACCGCATCACCTTCGAGCGGCTGCTCGAAGAAGAAACCTTGCCCGAAGTCCAGAAACGCATCCGGCGTGGCATGGAGCGCGCCGCCGACCGCACCCACGAGTCGCTGTTGCCCAAGCTGGCCGAGCGCATCGGCGACCGCTGGTCGATACTCGATGCGCCGCCGGCGATCTTCCACGTGCGTGGCGAGCAGACGCTGTTCGGGCCGGGCGACGACTGGCTGGCCGCCAGCGACGCGGACCTGGCGCTGGACCAGGCCTACCACGACTACCTGTCCACGCTGGCCCCCGACCGGCGCCGGCTGCTCGGCCATTTCACGCGCCATGACGTGGCCTTCAAGGTGGGCGGGGTGGGCAGCGTGGGCACGCGCTGCCTGGTGCAGCTGATGGTGGACCAGCTTGACAAGCCGCTGTTCCTGCAGGCCAAGGAGGCCACCAGGTCGGTGGTGGCGCGTTACTTCAAGAGCGCGCCGACCGCGCACGAGGGCCGGCGCGTGGTCGAGGGCCAGCGCCTGATGCAGGCCGCGAGCGACCTGTTCCTCGGTTGGACCAAGGGGCCGTTCGGGCGGCACTTCTATCTGCGGCAGCTGCGCGACATGAAGCTGTCGGCACAGATCGAGCTGATGGATGCCGAGCTGTTCGGCCGCTATGCCTCGCTGTGTGGCTGGGTGCTGGCCCGCGCGCACGCCAAGGCCAGCGGCCTGGCCGCCGAGGTCAGCGGCTACCTGGGGCGCAGCGACCGCATGGCCGACGTGATGGTAGGCTATGCCAATGGCTATGCCGACCAGGTCGAGCGCGACTATGACCAGTTTGTCGCCGCGTGCCGTTCGGGGCGCCTCGAGGCGCGCACCGATGCCGACATGGCTGCTGATTTCCGCGTTTAGCCCACGCGTCTTGCCAGGCCAGGAGTCTGCCCATGACAGAAGACACCCTGCTGCAACTGATGACGGAAGTCGAGAAGGAAGACCCCATCGACTACGCCGACCTGCCGTTCGACGACGCCGCGCTGCGCCGGCTGGCGTGCCGGCTGATCGCCGAGCGCTCCAGCGAGATGGAAGCGTCCGGCCTGCCGGTGGAAGCGCTGCTGGCCACGATGTGGGCCTCGACCGCCAAGCTGGTGCTGGAAAACCTGGTGCTGAACGCGCGCCTGCTGAGGCTGCAGGGCCTGCCCGACGACGCCCAGGCGCTGATCGAGCGCATCGCGCGGCAGTCGCGCGGCGGGGCCTGAACGCGCCAACCTGACTTCCCGGCCCGAACCGGGGCCATGTGCCGCAATCGTCTCAAGCTGCGGCGGCTCTGCCGTTTCGCTAAAATACGCGTTTTCACCCAGCCGGTCCGCGCTGTGACTGACACGCGGCGGAGGCGGCTGACCAGGAGGATTTCGGTGATCAAGTGGATTATCGTCGCGGGCTACCTCGGTGCCGTCCTGTATGTGCACTTCCGCGGCAAGGTGCGCCTGCGCATCTGGCGCCAGCTGCTGGACCATTCGGCCCTGGTGGCCCCGATCAACTGCTTCATGTATGCGTTCTCGGGCGTGCACCGCACGCCGTACATCCCGGTCGACAACTTCCCCGACCTGGAAAAGCTGCGCGCCGCCTGGCCCGAGATCCGCGACGAAGGGCTGGCGCTGGCCGCGATGCGCAAGATCAAGGCCGCGGACAAGAACGACGACGCCGGCTTCAATTCCTTCTTCAAGTACGGCTGGAAGCGCTTCTACCTGAAGTGGTACGAGGCCCAGCACCCGTCGGCCGAGGAGCTCTGCCCCAAGACCGTGGCGCTGCTGCGCGAGCTGCCCACGGTGAAGGCGGCGATGTTTGCCGAGCTGCCGCCGGGCGGCAAGCTCAACCCGCACCGCGACCCGTTCGCCGGCTCGCTGCGCTACCACCTGGGCCTGGCCACGCCGAACGACGACCGCTGCTTTATCGAGGTCGATGGCGAGCGCCACAGCTGGCGCGACGGTGAGGGCGTGGTCTTCGACGAAACCTACCTGCACTGGGCCGAGAACCGCAGCGATGCCAACCGGCTGATCCTGTTCTGCGATATCGAGCGTCCGATGCGCTACGGCTGGGCTGCGAAGTTCAACCACTGGATGGGCCGCAAGGTCATGACCGCGGCCAGCTCGCCCAATGACGAGCACGACCAGACCGGCATGATCAACCGGTTGTTCCGCTTTGTCTGGCTGGGCGGCCAGTATCGCCGCCGCTTCAAGGCCTGGAACCGCCAGCTTTACTACGTCACCAAATTCGGCCTGATCGTGCTGGGCGTGGGGCTGATCGTCTTCCTGTAAGAAGCAAAAACCGACGGTTTGCTCCCCTCTCCCGCTTGCGGGAGAGGGAGCACCCACTTGGGAGCTTCCTTTGCCCACGGAGATCCTGATGCGCGTCCGTACCGCAGCACTGTGGCTGGCCGCCGCCCTTGGCGCCGCCGCATGCACCACGACACCTGCAGAACGTGCCGCCGGCAGCGCCGCTGCCGTCGGCAAGCCCAACCCCGCCTCCGTCAACTGCACGCAGCGCGGCGGCAAGCTGCAGATCGTGTCGACACCCGCCGGCCAGTCCGGCATCTGCACCTTCCCGTCCGGCAAGCAATGCGAGGAGTGGGCGCTGCTGCGCGGCGAATGCACGCCGGGCTGAGCCGCTAGGCTTCAATCGCGGCGGCGTTCGTTGGCCAGCGTGGTGTAGTAGTCGCGCTTGGCTTGATACATGCGGCTGTCGGCCAGCTTGACGACCTCGTTCAGCCGGTCGCCCTGCAGGCAGGTGGCGTGGCCGATGGAAAGGCTCAGGCGTGCGCCCGGGTAGAACTGGTTGTTCAGCTCCACCACCTTGCCGATCTGCTCGACCACCGTCGCGGCGCCGCGCTCGTCGCGCCCGGGCAGCAGGATCATGAACTCGTCGCCGCCGATGCGCGCCACGCAGGCCTGCTCGCCCACCGCCTTCTTCAACACCTCGCCGGTGCGGCGCAGTAGCCCGTCGCCGTCGGCATGGCCGAACTGGTCGTTGACCACCTTGAGGCCGTTCAGGTCCACCGCCACCACGCTGACCGGCCACGGGCCCTTGCGGCCCAGCCGCGCCATCTCGTCCTCATAGTAGGCGCGGTTGTAGAGCTTGGTCAGCACGTCGTGCTTGCCCAGGAACTCGACATAGGCTTCTGCCTTCTTGCGCGCCGTGATATCGGTCAGCGACACCAGCACCTGGTCCCAGTCCGCTTCCCGCCCGGGGAATACCGACCACTGCATGAAGACGTCCACGGCGCGGCCATCGAGCGCGTAGTTGATGACTTCGCGCTGCTGCCACAGCTTCTCGTGCCAGAGGTCGATCAGTTGCTCGGCAAAATGGATGCGCATGTCGTCGCGGAACACATCGCCCAGCCGCGACAGCAGGGCCTGCTTGCTGCCCGCGCCGAACATCTGCAGCGTCTGCTGGTTGACGTCGAGCACGCGGATCTCCTGCATGCAGCGCGAGACAAAGTCCGGATGCACGTTGAGGAAGGTGCGGAAGTCGGTGATGCCGGCGCCGCGCACTTCATCGAGCAGCACCTTGACCGCGCTGAAGTCTTCTACCCACAGCGACACCGGCGAATGCTCGAACAGTCCCAGCGCATACTGCTCGCTGCGGCGCAGTTCACGCTCGGTGCGCATGCGCGGGGTGATGTCCTTGATCGACAGCAGCACGCGCTCCCAGGTGTCTTCGTGGCCCGGCAACACCGTGGCCTCGAGCTGGATGTCGAGCCGCTCGCCATCCAGCGCGTAGTTGACGGTCTGGCTGGCGAAGCGATTGCCGCCGTCCCACAACTGGCCGAGCTCCTCGACATGCTGGTCGAGCATGTCGTCGCGGAAGACTGTGTCGAGGTTGGCAACCAGGTCGTCGAGATCGGCTGCACGGAACAGCTCCAGCGTGCGCCGGTTCACGTCGATCACGCGGATCAGCGCCGAGCACTGCGCCGCTTGCCGCGGGTCCGCGCGCAGGTGGGCGCGCAGGTCGGTGACACCTTCCTTGCGCAGTTGCGCAAAATACTCGCGCACGGCGCTGAAGTCTTCCAGCCACAGCGAGACAGGTGCCAGTTGGAACAGGGTTTGATAGTCGTCCAGGTTGTTGCCGGCAGGGTTGCCGGCACCCTTGCCGACGGACGTTGCCGCGGATGCACTGCTCAAGGCTTTTCTCCTTTTTCTTTTTCCCGTGGTGCACGGCGCCCCGTGGTCGGTCTTCGCCCCCGGAGACCAGCCGGGCCGCCCTGCGCACCAGCGCTTAGAACCCATTTCATAATGAAGAAGGGGCGCGAAGGCTGCTGCCGGGCCGCAGGGCTAGGCGTGGCCGACGCGGCGTGGTTATTCCACGCAAGGAGGCCGCAACAACGCCATGCGGCCCGGCAGCAGCCTTCCCTTCGGGTTCAAGCCAGGCGCGGCGCATGCGTTGTTACGGGCCTTGACCTTGGAATGACCAAGGCCGGCGGCCCGCGCCTAGCCTGCGCCGCGCC
>NZ_JBYSZI010000063.1:0-35633 GCF_058787075.1 Cupriavidus sp. FW305-46 | reverse complement strand
ATCCAGTCGGTCTCGGCCGCCAGCCCCCGGCGCCCCGCCGCCAGGCGGTCGCCTTCCTGCAGCGCGCGCCCGCCCAGCCCGCCAAAGCCTGACTTCAGGTCGGTGCTGCGCGAGCCCATCACCGGCTCGACCTCGATGCCGCCCGCCACGCACAGGTACACGCGCGTGCCGCCGCGCGTCGACGGCAGCGTCAGCGTCTCGCCCTTGTGCACGTCAAAGGCATGCCACGACCACACCGGCACGCCGTCCAGGTTGGCGCCGCATTCGGCACCAGCCAGCGCCACGCGCATATCGGCATGGAAGCGCAGCGCGGCGCGGCCCAGCGTGAATTCAATGGCGGCGCAGCCCGGCGCATTGCCGAGCAGGCGGTTGCCCACCTCCACCGCCAGCATGTCCATGGCCCCGCAACGGCCCACGCCAAAACGGCGAAAGCCGGTACGGCCCAGGTCCTGCACCGAGGCGAGCGCACCGGGACGAATGATTTCGATCACGCGATGATTTCCTCGGCAACAAAGCGCACGGTATCGCCGGGCGCAAACAGGGACGGCGGATCCCGGTCCGCCACGAAGAGCTCGGCATCGGTGCGCCCGATCAGCTGCCAGCCGCCCGGCAGCACCGCCGGATAGATCCCGGTCTGCTCGCCGCCAATGCCGACCGACCCGGCCGGCACCGCCACCCGCGGCTCACGCCGGCGCGGCGTGGCCAGCTCCGGCGCCAGCCCGCCCATATAGGCAAATCCCGGCTGGAAGCCCAGGAAGTAGACGACGTACTCGCCGGCAGCGTGGCGGCGCACCACTTCCCGCGGCGTCAGCCCGGTATGGGCCGCCACATCGCCCAGGTCCGGGCCATGCTCACCGCCGTAGCGCACCGGGATCTCCACCAGCTTGCCGGTGGCATTGCGCGCCTCGCCGGAGGCCCAGGCGAGCTTCAGGTTGCGCTCCAGCGCGTCCACATCGGCGCTGCCGTCGAAGATCACGGTCAGGTTGTTCATGCCCGGCACCACGTCCACCACCCCGCGCCAGTCCTCGGCCCGGGCAGCCATCGCCCAGATCCGGCGCTGGACTTCCAGCGAGGCGGGGGGAGCCACGCTGTACAGCAGCGCCTGCTCGGCGAGTCGGTGGACGGTGCAGTTCATGAGATTCCCGGTAGCGCACTTGCTACCAGTTTAGGCAGGCAAGCCGGAATGTGACGTGCTTGTATTTCATCGATAATTTATCGATGAATTCATCATATCGAAATGAGACGAGGAGAAACAGTCAGGATTGACCCTAGGGGCGCAAGGGCCACTGCGACCGGCTGCACCATGGCCGGGCACCAAAGAAAAACGGCCGGGAAATCCCGGCCGTCTCTGCTCGATCAGTGTGCAACGCTGTCGTTCAGGCAAACCCCGCCTGATGCGCCTGCTGGTCAGCATGGTACGAGCTGCGCACCATCGCCCCCACCGCAGCGTGGGTGAAGCCCATCTTGTAAGCCTCTTCCTCGAACATCTTGAAGGTGTCGGGATGGACGTAGCGCAGCACCGGCAGGTGGTGGTTCGACGGCGCCAGGTACTGGCCGATGGTCAGCATGTCGATATCGTGGGCGCGCATGTCGCGCATGACTTCGAGGATTTCCTCGTCGGTCTCGCCCAGGCCCACCATCAGGCCGGACTTGGTCGGCACGTTGGGGTTGCGGCGCTTGAATTCCTGCAGCAGCTTGAGCGAGTGCTCATAGTCCGCGCCCGGGCGGGCCTGCTTGTACAGGCGCGGCACGGTTTCCATGTTGTGGTTCATCACGTCCGGGGGGCACGCCTGCAGGATGTCCAGCGCCTTGTCCAGGCGGCCGCGGAAGTCGGGCACCAGCACTTCGATGCGGGTGGCGGGCGACAGCTCGCGCGTCTGCGAGATGCAGTCGACATAGTGCTGGGCGCCGCCGTCGCGCAGGTCGTCGCGGTCGACGCTGGTGATCACCACGTAGTTCAGCTTGAGCTGGGCGATGGTGCGGGCCAGGTTGCCCGGCTCGTTCACGTCGAGCGGATCGGGACGGCCGTGGCCGACGTCGCAGAACGGGCAGCGGCGCGTGCACTTGTCGCCCATGATCATGAAGGTGGCGGTGCCCTTGCCAAAGCATTCACCGATGTTGGGGCAGCTCGCTTCCTCGCACACCGTCACCAGGTTGTTGGCACGCAGGATGTCCTTGATCTCGTAGAAGCGTGAGCTGCCAGTGGCGGCCTTGACGCGGATCCAGTCCGGCTTCTTGAGCTTTTCGGCCGGCACGATCTTGATGGGGATGCGTGCGGTCTTGTCGGCCGACTTCTGCTTGCGGGTCGGGTCATACTGCTCCGCGGGGGACTGCGGGGCTTCGCTGGAAGTGGCGATCAGGGCGTCGCTCATACATTTCTCCGCACGCGCTCAGCGTGCATTTCGCTTTTGACTAGGAGGCCGGGGCCGTCTCACCCGGCTGCTTCGCTTCAGCCGGGGCGGCAGTTCCTTCGGCAGCCAGCGCACGGGCTTCGTGCGCTGCCAGCACCTCGCACAATGCTGCCGCCAGGCGCTGTGCGATTTCCGGTTGTTGTGCCGCGGTCACGGGCAAGGGGGCGCCGTTGGCATCCGCCGCCGCGAAGGTGGCGCCCGCGCTGGCCATGTCGACTGTTTCCAGCCCGGCATAGCCGCAGGGATTGATGCGCAGGAACGGCGACAGGTCCATCTGCACGTTGAGGCTGACGCCGTGGTAGCTGCAGCCGTTGCGGATCTTGAGGCCGAGCGCGGCAATCTTGGCGCCCTGGCGCGGCCCGTTGGACAAATAGATGCCGGGGGCGCCGGGCTTGCGTTCGGCTGCGAGATTATACGCCGCGAGCGTGTCCAGCACCGCCTGCTCGATGCCGTGCACGAGTTCGCGCACCATCAGGCGGCGGCGGCGCAGATCGAGCAGCAAATAGGCCACGACCTGGCCGGGACCGTGATATGTGATCTGCCCGCCACGATCGATCTGCACGACGGGAATCTGGTCGTCCGGGGCGAGCAGGTGCGCGGGGTCGCCCGCCTGGCCCAGGGTGTAGACCGGCGGATGCTCGACCAGCCAGACCTGGTCGGGCGTCTCGGGCGTGCGTGCGGCGGTGAAGGCGCGCATCGCGTCGAAACACGGCTGATAGTCCTCGCGGCCGCGTTCGATGACTTGAATCGGATGCATGGCGAGAGTGTAACGAAAAGGGCCGGCTTGCGCCGGCCCCGCCTCGGTCACTTCTGCTGCCCGCTCAGGGCGTGGTCCGGCGGGAATCGTCCGATGCGTCACGCGACCAGACCAGGCGCAGATGCCCGCGTCCGCGGTGTGATGCGGACGATGCCCCGCCGGGCTTCGGCTCAGGATGCGGTGACCTGGTCCTGGTTAGGCGTCCATTCGGTGCCTCGAACCAGACGGCGCAGGCTGCGATACACCAGGTGCGGCACATCAGCCAGCGCCAGCGCCGGACGACGCGCTTCCGCGATCAGGGCGAGGCGCACTGGTTGCGGCGCACGCGGGTCAACGCTCAGCACCACCTCGTCACCGGAGCGCAGCAGCAGGCTGCCGCCACAACGCAGCCAGTAGTCCTCCGAATCGTTCTCGCGGGTCAGCCATACGTCGGTGCCGCGGGCCTCTTCGACATGCAGGCGCTGGGCAGCATGCACCGACAGCGTGGTGACTTCGCCAGGATTCAGGGTGAACACGGTCGTTGTGAGCACGGTTTTCATGGTGGTTCTCCGTTCAGCCGGCCTCGGCGGGGATACGCCAGACACAGTACGAATTCGCGGCGGGGCACCGGAACTGGCCCGGCAAGGGGACCAGGCCAGTTAAATCCTATGAATATCGCCGTGAAGTAAATGACTACTGCGGGGGCCGGTGATGGAATATTAGTGATTGCCCGACCACTATCAAAACGATATATTTTCTTTGTTCTTGTTAGACAAACTCACATACACACGACCGCCTGGAGACCACCATGGCCTGGAAAAGCGCCTGGGAAAAGGACCTGCCGCGCGGCTGGCACCGCGAGCTGCCGCGCCTGCCGGCGCTGACCGCGCTGCGCGCCTTCGAGGCCGCGGCGCGGCACGAGAGCTTTTCGCGCGCGGCCACGGAGCTGTTTGTCACGCACGGCGCGGTCAGCCACCAGATCCGCGCGCTGGAAGACGAACTGGGCATGCCGCTGTTCGAGCGCCACGGCAAGCGCGTCGCGCTGACGCCGTCGGGGCGCCTCTATGCCGAGCGCGTGCGTGACGCGCTGCTGCAGATCGCCGATGCCACGCGCGCGCTGCAGGCCGGCAACCGCGACAAGCGCCTCACCATCAGCACCATGCCGTCGTTTGCCGCGCGCTGGCTGACGCCGCGCATCGGCAGCTTTATCGAGCGCCACCCGGAGCTGGATGTCGAGCTGCTGTCGTCGAACACGCTGGTCAACTTTGCGCACGAGGAAGTCGATATCGCGCTGCGCATGGGCAGCGGCGACTATCCCGGCCTGTACGTGGAACGGCTGCTGGACGATGTCTTCTTCCCGGTCTGCAGCCCCGGCTTCAATGGCGGCCGCCTGCCCGGGCGGCCGCAGGACATGGCGGGGCTGCCGCTGCTGCGCGGCGAGGGCGATCCGTGGAAGCCGTGGTTCGAGGCCGCCGGGCTGGGCTGGCCCGAGCCGCGCAAGGGCCTGCTGCTGGAAGATTCCTCGCTGCTGCTGCAGGCCGCGTCCGAAGGCCAGGGCATTGCGCTGATCCGCTCCTCGCTGGCCTACAACGACCTGCTGGCCGGGCGCGTGGTGCGGCTGTTCGATGTCAGCATCCCCTGTCCATGGCTGCTGTACTTCGTATGCGCGCCGGGCTCATTGAACCTGCCCAAGGTGCAGGCATTCCGCGGCTGGCTGCTGCCCGAGATCGAGCGCTTCCGCGAGGTGCTGGCGCAGTGGGAGTGAACTAGTCTTCCGGCGCTTCGCCGGAGTCAGCAGGATCGGCGGCTGCGTCCGCCGCCGGCGTGGCGCGCGCCCGGCCGGCCCGCGGATGGGCCTTGTCGTAGACCTTCGCCAGATGCTGGAAATCGAGCGCGGTATAGACCTGCGTGGTCGAGATGCTGGCATGGCCCAGCATCTCCTGCACCGCGCGCAGGTCGCCCGACGACTGCAGCACGTGGGTGGCAAACGAATGCCGCAGCATATGCGGATGCACATCGGCCGGCACGCCGGCGCGCAGCGCCTGCTGCTTGAGCCGCAACTGCACGGTGCGCATCGACAGGCGCCGCCCGCGCGGACCGAGGAACAGGGCGTGGGCATCTTCCGGCAAGGCGCCGGGGCGCAGCATCGTGTCGCGCACCGCCAGCCAGGCGCGCAGCGCCTCGATGGCCTTGCTGCCGACCGGCACCGAGCGCTGGCGCGAACCCTTGCCGGTCACGGTGACTTCCGCCCCGGCCAGGTCGAGCCAGCCGCTGGAGCGGTAGCCGTCGGCATCGGCATAGCGCAGGTCCAGCTGCACCAGCTCGGACAGCCGCAGCCCGCTTGAATAGAACAGCTCATGGACCGCATGGTCGCGCAGTGCCTGGGCATCCGTGCCGGCAGGATGCGCGACCAGTGCCACCGCATGTTCGACCGACAGGGCCTTGGGCAGCGCGTGGCCAGAGCGCGGCGCGCGCACGCCGTCGACCGGGTTCACCGTGACGCCATGGCCGTGGCGCGCCGCCCACTGGAAGAAGCCGCGCCAGGCCGACAAGGTGCGCGCGATGCTGGTGCCGACCAGCCCGGCGCCATGCAGCCGCGCGGCAAAGTTGCGGATATGGTGGGTCTGCAGTGCCAGCAGGGCCACGCCGGGCGCATAACGCGCCGCGTGCCCCTGCAGCACGCGCAGGTCGCGGCTGTAGCTGGTCAGCGTGTGCTCGGCCAGCTTGCGGCTGCCGCGCAGCCAGTCCAGGTAGCGCGTGACCAGCGGCTCGGGTGCCGGCGGCGGGCCGTCGCTGGCAGGAGCGATATCCGCAACCACGCTGCGGGGCGGCCGGCGTGCAGTCATGGCGTCAGGCGTGGGCCGCCGCGCCTCAGTCGCGCAGCCGGTGCAGCGCGGCGCCGGCGACTTCGCCGATCTGCGACAGGTAGGCGGTGCCCATGCCTTCGTGGAAACGGCGCGGATCGGGCGAGCCCAGCACCAGCAGGCCAAAGGCTGCGCCGCGCACGTCGGCACCGGCCTCGGCATCGCCGGCACGCACCGGCACGCGCAGCGTCACCATCGCCAGCGAGGTGATATCGTCGCGCTCCAGCAGCCCCGCGGCCTCGAAGCCGCCGTTGCTGCCGCAGTACGGCGCACGCAGGCCTTCGGCAAAGATGCGCAGGTCTTCGCTGGCGCCCTGCGCCACTTCCATATGGACGTATTGCTCGGCCACATCCCACAGCCTGAGCGCCACCGCCGGCACATCGAACACCTGCTGCAGGCCGTCCTGCACCGCATAGGGCAGCGCGTGCGAATCGGCCTCGGCCAGCAGGCGCAGCTGCCAGGCATGCATGCGCTGCTGGGTGCGGTCGTTGTCATGGCCGTGGCGGACCAGGTCCGCCAGGCGCAGCTCCAGGCCCTTGTTCTTCTCGCGCAGGATTTCCATCTGGCGTTCCTGCAGCGACACGGCGCGGTGGCTGTGCGGGCTGGTCAGCTGCACCGCGGCCAGCAGCTCGGCGTGTTCTTCGAAGAATTCGGGGTGGCTCTGCAGGTAGGCGGCAACGTCTTGGGCGTTCATGGGGCGTGGACCGGTAGAGGTAAAGT
Organism: Cupriavidus sp. FW305-46; assembly: GCF_058787075.1. Classification (NCBI taxonomy): domain Bacteria; kingdom Pseudomonadati; phylum Pseudomonadota; class Betaproteobacteria; order Burkholderiales; family Burkholderiaceae; genus Cupriavidus; species Cupriavidus sp. FW305-46. Next base: position 28,902 of record NZ_JBYSZI010000063.1, on the reverse strand, counting down.
GGGTGGCAGTTTAGCAAAGGGGACCGGCGGCACAGCCGCGGCCCCCTTTTTACAGGCTGCGCTAGTGTCCTGTTCCGCAAGTAACTTGCCAAAATTTCATGGCAAGGTATTTGCAGAACAGGACACTAGGTCTGGATCAGCCGCTTCTGCCGCGAAATGCTCATCAGAATGCCGATGCCCGCGCCCAGCGTCACCAGCGCGGTGCCGCCATAGCTCATCAGCGGCAGCGGCACGCCCACCACTGGCAGGATGCCGCTGACCATGCCCATGTTGACGAAGGCATAGGTGAAGAAGATCAGCGTGATCGATCCCGCCAGCAGCCGCGAGAACAGCGTCGGCGCATTGGCCGCGATAAACAGGCCGCGGAAGATCAGCAGCAGGTACAGCACCAGCAGCACCGCATTGCCGATCAGGCCGAACTCTTCCGAGTACACCGCGAAGATAAAGTCGGTGTGCTTTTCCGGGATGAATTCCAGGTGCGTCTGCGTGCCCTTGAGCCAGCCCTTGCCTTCGACCCCGCCGGAGCCGATGGCAATGATCGACTGGATCGTGTGGAAGCCCTTGCCGAGCGGATCGCTGGTGGGGTCCAGCAGCGTGCAGACGCGGTGCTGCTGGTAGTCGTGCAGCACCGGCCAGTTCACGCCCGGCGCGCACATATCGTTCTGGAACGTGATCAGCAGCGTGATCGCTACCACCAGCAGCCCCAGCAGCGGCAGGATCAGCCGCCACGACAGGCCGGCGAAGTAGATCACGTACACGCCCGCGGCCATCACCAGCAGTGCCGTGCCCAGGTCAGGCTGCTTGGCGATCAGGCCGACCGGGATCAGCAGCAGCCCCAGCGCCACCACGAAGTCGAACCACCTGATCACGCCCTCGCGCTTCTGGAAATACCAGGCCAGCATCAGCGGCATCGAGATCTTCATGATCTCGGACGGCTGGATCACCATGCCGACATAGAGCCAGCGGCGCGCGCCCTTGCGGATCAGGCCGAACATGGCCACCGCGATCAGCAGCGCCACCCCGACCGTGTAGATCGGCACCGCCACCCGCATCAGCGTCTGCGTGGGCAGGTAGGCGATCACGATCATCACCACATAAGACAGCAGGATATTGCGCAGCTGGTCCTCGACCCGGCCCGGCATGTCAATGGCGGCCGAGTACAGCGCCACGATGCCGGTGGCGAACAGCAGGAAGACGATCAGCGAGAGTGGTTTGTCAAAACCGGTCAGCGCGGTCTTGATCAGGGACAGGACGCGGCGTCGATCCATGCGCGTCTCCTTCAGCGAGTGGCGTCGGCACCGCTGGCTGCCTTGGCAGCCACGGGCTTGACGCGTGGTTTGGGCGCGGGCGCCTTGGCCGGCACGACCGGCGCGGAAGCCGGCGGCGGCACCTTCGGCTTGCTGTGGCCCAGCGCCTGCAGCATGCGTTCATCCAGCGTCTGCACGGCCGAGGCCGGTGCGATCGCGGCCGGGTCCAGCGCCGCCGCGATCGCGTCAGACGCCCCGGCACGCGCGCCCGACGCCGCGGCGACCGCGCTGGCGGCCGCGCCGCTGGCCGGTGCGCTGCCGCTCGACATCACCGTGGCGCTGGCAATGCTGGCGGTCTGGCCGGTGGTGAACACGCTCGGCGTAGCCACCGGCGGGCGGCCCGCCATGCGCTCGGCTTCCGGCGGCGCGATCGCCTCCAGCTCCGCCGGCCATTTGCCGGTCAGGTAGTAATCCATCACCTTGCGCGCGATCGGCGCGGCCACCGCCGCACCGAAGCCGGCGTTCTCGACGATCAGCGCAATCGCGATCCTGGGGTTGTCCGCGGGCGCGAAGGCCGTGTACAGCGAGTGGTCGCGCTTGCGCTCTTCGAGCGCATGGTGGTTGTACTTCTCGCCCTTGGCCAGGCTGTAGGTCTGCGCCGTGCCGGTCTTGCCCGCCGATTCATAGGCGGCGCCGGCGAACACGCGCGCGGCCGTGCCGGAATGCGTCACCGCCACCATGGCGCGCTTGATCACGTTGATGTCGGCCTGCTTGAGCGGGATCGTGTAGCTTTCCTTGGGCACGGTCAGCGTGCGCTTGCGCGTGACCGCGTCCTCCACGGCCTTGACCAGGTGGGGCTTCATCACCTTGCCGTCGTTGACGATGACCGAGGTGGCCTGCGCCAGCTGCAGGATGGTGAAGCTGTTGTAGCCCTGGCCGATGCCCAGCGAGATGGTCTCGCCGTCGTACCACCTCTGCTGCTCGGGCTTGCGGTAGGCGCGGCGCTTCCAGTCGGTGGACGGCAGGATGCCGCGGCTTTCGCCCTCGATGTCGATGCCCGTGATCTGGCCGAAGCCCAGCGGCTTCATGAAGTCATGGATGCCGTTGACGCCCATGTCGCGCGCCAGCGCGTAGTAGTAGGTGTCGCACGAGTGCACGATCGAGCTGTGCATGTCGACCCAGCCATGGCCGCCCGGCTTGTCGTCACGGAAGGTATGGTTGCCCAGCGTGAAGAAGCCGGGGTCGGACATGCCCCAGGCCGCGGTGCGCTTGCCGGTGGTCAGCGCGGCCAGCGCCATGAACGGCTTGTAGGTCGAGCCCGGCGGGTAGGTGCCGCGCAGCGGGCGGTTCAGCAGTGGCTTGTCGGGCGAGTTGTTGAGCTCGTTCCAGGTATTGGTGTCGATGCCTTCGACGAACAGGTTGGGGTCGTAGGTCGGCTTGGAGACAAAGGCCAGGATGTCGCCGGTGGACGGCTCGATCGCCACCAGTGCGCCGCGGCGGTTGCCGTAGAGCGCCTCGGCCAGCTGCTGCAGGCGGATGTCCAGCGACAGGATCAGGTTGTTGCCAGGCGTGGCGGGTGAGGTCGACAGCGTGCGGATGGGGCGCCCGCCCGCGCTCACTTCCACTTCCTCGAAGCCGGTCAGGCCGTGCAGCTCGCTCTCGTAGCTCTGCTCCAGGCCGATCTTGCCGATGTAGTTGGTGCCCTTGTAGTTGTCGGCGTCCTTGCGCGGATCGTATTTGGCGCCGTCGGCATCGTTGGCCTCGTCCATGGCCTCGATGCGTTCCTGGTCGCGCTGCGAGATGCGGCCCAGGTAGCCGATCACGTGCGAAGCCGACTCGCCCAGCGGGTACTGCCGGAACAGCCGCGCGCGCACATCCACGCCCGGGAAGCGGAAGCGCTGCGCTGAGAAGCGCGCCACTTCCTCGTCGCTCAGCTGGCTGCGGATCGGCAGGCTTTCAAAGCTGCGCGACTCTTCCATCAGCCGCTTGAAGCGGCGCCGGTCGCGCGGCTGGATATCCACCAGCGCCGACAGGCCTTCGATGGTGTTGTCCAGCGTATCGCCCAGCTTGGACGGCGTGATCTCCAGCGTGTAGGCGGAATAATTGCGCGCCAGCACGATCCCGTTGCGGTCCATGATGATGCCGCGGTTGGGCTCGATCGGCGCCACCGAGATGCGGTTGTCCTCGGCCTTGGCCGAGTACTGGTCATGCTTGTACCACTGCAGCCACAGGAAGCGCGTGAACAGCAGGCCAAAGCAGATCACCGTGAACAGGGCCGCGGCCGCCACGCGGATGCGGAAGCGGCCGATTTCCAGTTCGACGTTGCGGATTTCGGTCATGGTACTGCGTTGGCCAGGGATGAGCGTTTAGGTGCGGTCAGGTGCGTGCGGCGTCAGATCGGACGGGTCTCGTCGACATCGCTCGAACGGCGCTGCGGCGCCAGCAGCAGGCTGGTGGCCAGCGGCCACAGCAGCGCCTCGATCGCCGGTGCCAGCAGCAGATGCCAGCCCGGCAGCGGCGCGCCCATGGCCAGCCGGATCAGCACCGGCACCGCGTGCACGATGAACAGCAGCGGCAGCACGTGCAGCGCCTGGGTATAGACGGTGAACCACAGCACGCGGCGGTGGATGGTGATGGCGAAGTAGGCCAGCAGGGTGTAGGCCAGCGCGTGCTCGCCCAGCAGCCGGGCATCGTGCACGTCCATCAGCAGGCCCAGCAGGAAGGCCACGCCCATGCCCACCTTGCGCGGCTGGTGGATGTTCCAGAACACCAGCACCAGCGCCACCATGTCGGGGACCCACAGCGTGGTGCCCCAGGGCATCAGGTTGAACAGGAACGCCAGCACGAAGCTGAAGGCGATAAAGGCGGGATTGACCGGCCGCAGCAGGTATTGGGGATTGGTCACCGTGGTGCCTCCTTGGCGGGCGCGGCCTTGGCAGCCGCTGCGCTATCGGCGGCAGCGCGTGCCGCAGCGGACTTGGCGCCCTTGACCGGCGCCTCCGGCTTGGCCTCGACCGTTTCCCGCGCGGGAATGGCCGCGTCGTAGCGCACCACCAGCAGCAGGCGGTGCGCGCGCACGCCGGCCACCGGCTCGCAGTACACGCGCGAGAACGCGGTATCGGCCTTGCGCTCGATATGGACGATCTTTGCCACCGGCAGGCCCGGCGGGTAGGTGCCGTCCAGGCCCGAGGTCACCAGCAGGTCGCCCTGCTGCAGGTCGGCGGCGGCGGCCATGAAGCGCAGGTCCAGCTGGCCCGCGCGCGCGCCGCCGAAGGCCACGCTGCGCAGCCCGTTGCGCACCACCTGCACGGGGATGGCCTGGTCCTTGTCGGTGAGCAGCGTCACCTCGGACTGGAACGGCGACACGCGCGTGACCTGCCCCACCACGCCGCGCTCGTCGATCACCGGGTAGCCGGCGCGCAGGCCGTGCTGGCTACCCTTGTCGATCACGATGCGCTGGGTGTAGGGATCGCGCGCGTCATACAGGATCTCGGCGGCCGTTACCGGCGTGGCCGACTGCTGCGCCAGCCCGAGCAGCTTGCGCAGCTGGTTGTTCTCGGACTCCAGCTGCGCCTGGCGCACCGAGGCCTGGGCCTGCTGCACGGCGTTCTGGCGCAGTTCGCGGTTTTCGGTGGCGAGCATCGCCGACGACTGCGCATAGTCGAACATCGTGCGCAGCGCGTCGCGCGGCGTCAGCACCAGGCGTTCGACCGGCATCAGCACGGTGGCGGCAACCTGCCGGCCCACGCTGAGCGCGTCGAAACGGGCATCGACCACCAGCAGCGCCAGCGCGATACCCACGTACAGGACCAGCCTGGCGACAGCCGAGGTGCCTTGCTTGAAGAGCGGCGGAGGGGAGTAATCCATTTACCCGAACAAAGGCCGAAGCCCACGCGGAAACGCCCCGCCGCCCGCCGTGCCGCGCCCGGGTCCCTTGCGGGGACGGGAGCGGCAAGGCCGGGCGGCGGGAACTGCCAGGGCCTGGCCCCGGCGGATGAGGCGCCGCGACGCCGCCCTGATCGCTGGATCCGGCAGGCCGCGCATCGCCACGTGAGCGTCCTTCTTACTCGTAGGAGAAGATGCTGCCGAGCTTGTCCATGCGTTCCAGTGCCATGCCGGAGCCGCGCACCACGCAGGTCAGCGGGTCTTCGGCCACCAGCACCGGCAGGCCGGTTTCTTCCGCCAGCAGGCGGTCCAGGTCGCGCAGCAGCGCACCGCCGCCGGTCAGCATCATGCCGCGTTCGGCGATGTCGGCGCCCAGTTCGGGCGGGGTCTGTTCCAGTGCGATCTTCACCGCCGACACGATCTGGTTCAGCGGATCGGTCAGGGCTTCGAGGATTTCATTGGACGACACGGTGAAGGCGCGCGGGATGCCTTCGGACAGGTTGCGGCCCTTGACTTCCATCTCGCGGACTTCGGAGCCCGGGAAGGCCGAGCCGATTTCCTTCTTGATCGCTTCGGCGGTCTGTTCGCCGATCAGCATGCCGTAGTTGCGGCGGATGTAGTTGACGATGGCCTCGTCGAACTTGTCGCCGCCCACGCGCACCGAACCCTTGTAGACCATGCCGCCCAGCGAGATGATCCCCACCTCGGTGGTGCCGCCGCCGATATCCACCACCATCGAGCCCGACGGCTCGGACACCGGCAGGCCGGCGCCGATCGCGGCCGACATCGGCTCCTCGATCAGGTAGACCTGGCTGGCACCGGCGCCCAGCGCCGATTCGCGGATGGCGCGGCGCTCGACCTGGGTCGAGCCGCACGGCACGCAGATGATGATGCGCGGGCTCGGGCGCAGCAGCTTGCTGTCGTGCACCATCTTGATGAATTGCTTGAGCATCTGCTCGGTGACGGTGAAGTCGGCGATCACGCCGTCCTTCATCGGGCGGATCGCTTCGATATTGCCCGGCACCTTGCCCAGCATCTGCTTGGCTTCCTTGCCCACCGCCGTGATGGTCTTCTTGGCGTTGGGGCCGCCTTCCTGGCGGATCGCGACGACCGAGGGCTCGTCCAGCACGATGCCCTTGTCGCGCATGTAGATCAGCGTGTTGGCGGTGCCGAGGTCGATCGCCAGGTCGTTGGAGAAGTAGCTGCGGAGAAATCCGAACATCAGGAATCCTGTCTGTGGTGGTGTTCGCGGGTAGGCGAAGCGGCCGGCACCGCGAACGGCCCGGCCACGAAATACGTTGTGTTGAATACGGAATGGTTCCCGGCTTCCCGGTCCGCCCGCCGTCCGGCACGGGGCTGCCCGGGCCGGGATGGAATGGGAACGGCAATCGCCGGCGCACCGCGCGCGCCGGCCCTACGGGAACCTTTGATTAGACCCCGCGGAAAAGTTCGCGGAAATGTGCAGGCACCGGCGCACCATATCGAATCACTGCGACATGCGCTGGCCGGCTGCAGAGGCCTAATCAGAGGACCCAGGTCCGCCCTTCGGGCGCCTGAGGATGCCAGGCGCAGGCGCGCCTGCCAGCGGCCGGCTTGCGGCCATGTGGCGTAAGCGTTGCCAAGGGTCGGTAGCTCGCAATGATACCTTATAATTCCTGCTGCTTCGGGCGTTTACAGCCTGAAAATACCTGTAATTCCGACGACTCCGGGGCGCCACTCCGGCGCCCCCGGTCAGGCCATGGGCCGTGCGACGCAGCCGCCCCATGAGCCAGCCGCCGGCGCAGCCCGTGCCCCCGCATCCGAGCATCCGAACCACCACGCCATGGCCCTCGCTCTATCCGACGTCAAGCGCATCGCCCACCTGGCCCGCATCGAAACCAGCGATGACGAGGCCGCCCAGACGCTTGCGCAACTGAACAACTTTTTCTCGCTGGTCGAGCAGATGCAGGCGGTCGACACCACCGGCATCGAGCCGCTGGCCCACCCGCTGTCTGCCGTGCGCGACATGGTCCAGCGCCTGCGCGAGGACGTGGTCACCGAATCCGACCGCCGCGCCGACTACCAGCGCCCCGCGCCTGCCACCGAAGACGGCCTGTACCTGGTGCCCAAGGTCATCGAATGACCGCCGCCCGGCCCGGACCCGACGCACCCGTGCATCCTGTCCGGCGCCGGCCACCCGCCAGTACGCCACCCCTGATGCCAACCGACTGTCATGCCCTTTTCCGCTGATTCCGTGACCTCCCTGCGCCAGCTAGCCGATGCGCTGGCCGCGCGCTCCGTCTCCGCCGAGGAACTCGCACGCGAGTACCTGGCCCGCATCGAGCAGGCCGCCGCGCTCAACGCGTTTATCCACGTCGATGCCGAGCGGACCCTGGCGCAGGCGCGCGCCGCCGACGAGCGCCGCGCCCGCGGCGAGGCCGCGCCGCTGACCGGCGTGCCGATCGCGCACAAGGATGTGTTCGTCACGCGCGGCTGGCGTGCCACCGCCGGCTCGAAGATGCTGGCCAACTATGAAAGCCCGTTCGACGCCACCGTGGTCGAGCGCATGGCCGCGGCCGGCATGGTCACGCTGGGCAAGACCAATATGGACGAGTTCGCGATGGGCTCGTCCAACGAGAACTCGCATTTCGGCCCGGTGCGCAACCCCTGGGACACCAGCCGCGTGCCCGGCGGCTCGTCGGGCGGCTCGGCCGCGGCCGTGGCCGCCGGCCTGGCCCCCGCCGCCACCGGCACCGACACCGGCGGCTCGATCCGCCAGCCGTCGTCGTTCTCCGGCATCACCGGGATCAAGCCGACCTATGGCCGCGTGTCGCGCTACGGCATGATCGCCTTCGCCTCATCGCTGGACCAGGCCGGCCCGATGGCCCATAGCGCCGAAGACTGCGCGCTGCTGCTCAACGCCATGGCCGGCTTCGACCCCAGGGACTCCACCAGCATCACACCCGCGCAGGGCGGCGTGGACGAGGACTACACCCGCCTGCTGGGCCAGCCGCGCGCCGGCGCCACTGCCGAGCGCCCGCTCGCAGGCCTGCGCATCGGCCTGCCGAAGGAATACTTCGGCAAGGGCCTGTCGGCCGACGTCGAGCAGGCCGTGCGCGCCGCGCTGGCCGAGTATGAAAAGCTGGGCGCCACGCTGGTCGAGGTGACGCTGCCCAAGACCGAGCTGTCGATCCCGGTGTACTACGTGATCGCGCCGGCCGAGGCCTCGTCCAACCTGTCGCGCTTTGACGGCGTGCGCTATGGCCACCGCGCGGCCGAATACCGCGACCTGCTCGACATGTACAAGAAGAGCCGCGCCGAAGGCTTCGGCGCCGAGGTCAAGCGCCGCATCATGGTCGGCACCTATGTGCTGTCGCATGGCTACTACGACGCCTACTACCTGCAGGCGCAGAAGATCCGCCGCATCATCGCCGACGACTTCCAGCGCGCCTTCGCCCAGTGCGACGTGATCATGGGGCCGGTGGCGCCGACGGTGGCGTGGAAACTGGGCGAGAAGACCTCGGACCCGGTGCAGATGTACCTGGCCGACATCTTCACGCTGTCCACCAGCCTGGCCGGCCTGCCCGGCATGAGCGTGCCGTGCGGCTTCGGCGAGGCCGGCATGCCGGTGGGCCTGCAGCTGATCGGCAACTACTTCGACGAGGCGCGCCTGCTGCAGACCGCGCACGCGTTCCAGCAGGCGACCGACTGGCACCTGCGCCGTCCCGGCAAGGCATGAACATGACCGCGCGCTCCCCGCTGACCCTGCGCCTGATGGCCGCGGCCGCGCTCGCCGCGGCGGTGGCCGGCTGCATCCCGCTGCCGGGCGGGCTGGGCCGGCCCGCTCCAATCGCCAGCCGCGACATCGACCTGGCCGGCGACTGCCGCCGCACCGAGGAAGACGGCTTCCGCGAAGACGCCCAGCTGCGCGTGTCGGACAACAGCGTGCAGCAGCTGTCGTGGAAGCTGTGGGTAGGCAAGCGCGGCTCGTGCAGCTTCAACCTCGCTGACTTCCGCCAGGTCCAGAAGAAGCCGCATATCGAGCTGCGCGCCAATGACGGCAGCGGCTGCAAGCTGATGGTCTGGCAGGACCCGCGCCGCGTTACGCTGGCGCACGCCAACTGCCAGCAGCGCTGCACCCCCGGCATCTACGAAGAAGCCTGGCCCGTGATGTTCGAGCCAGGCAGCGGCGCCTGCGCCCGCACGCGCTGAAGCCACCGAAGCCGGCCATGACCCACGCACCCGCCACCCCGCAACGCCCGCCGCGCACCGCCCGTCCGGCGGTGGCGGTGCTGCGCGCCGCGGTGGCACTGGGGCTGGGCGCATGGCTGGCCGGCGCATCCGCGCATACACCGGAACTGCCCGCGCCCGCGCTGGCGCAGCCGGCGCCGCTGACGCCCGCCGGCGTGCTGGCGCCGAATGCGGTGAGCCGGGCCGCGCCAGGATCCGCGGCCACGGCACCCATGCCGGCGCAGCGTGTCCAGCTGCGCGGCGATGCGGCCACGCCCGCGCTCACCGCCTACTGGTTCCTGCCGCGCGAGGGCGCCACCCCGCGCGCGCTGCCGGTGGTGGTGGCGTTGCACGGCTGCGGCGGCCTGCTATCCGCGCGCCCCGCGCGCGCGGCGGGTGCCGCCGGAACCGCCCAGGCGGACGTTTCCGGACTGCTGCAGCAACGCTACCGCGAATACGCGCACTGGCTGAACGAGCGCGGCTATGCCGTGCTGATGCCCGACAGCTTCAGCGCGCGCGGCAGGCCCCACGGCATCTGCTCCGAACCCATCGACGCGCGCGGCATCGACGACCGTACGCGCCGCGCCGATGCGCTGGCCGCGCTGCGCTGGGTGGCGCAGCAGCCGGCGGTCGATACCGCGCGCATCGTGCTGCTGGGCTGGTCCAACGGCGCGCAGGCGGTGCTGGCCACCGTCGATGCCAGCCGCCCGTGGCCGGCCGGCACGCCCCAGGTGGAGCGCGCGGTGGCGTTCTACCCGGGCTGCAAGCGCGCCGTGCAGCAGCACAACTTCCGCCTGCGCGCGCCGATGCTGCTGATGATCGGCGGCGCCGACGACTGGACCCCCGCCACCCGCTGCGCCATGCTGCAGAGCGCGGTGCTGGCGCGCCAGCCGGGCGCGCGCTTCCGGCTGGAGATCTACCCGGGCGCCTATCACGGCTTCGACGGCACCAGCGAGCTGCATATGCGCCGCGACGTGCCGGCGGGCATGCGCAAGACCCAGGGCGTCACCGTCGGCGGCGATGCGGTGGCCCGCGTGGCCGCGCTGGCCCAGCTCGACTCATGGCTTGCCAGCCCCGACCCCTGACGGCCGGGGCAAGACCAGACTGAACCCGGGGCGGCTGCGCCGCTCCACCGCTACAGACAGAACCGAAAGAACCGAACAGGAATACCGCCATGCAATGGGAAGTGGTGATCGGCCTCGAAACGCACGCTCAGCTTTCGACGGCCTCCAAGATTTTTTCCGGCACCTCCACCGCCTTCGGGGCCGAGGCCAACACGCAGGCCTCGCCGGTGGACCTGGCTCTGCCGGGCGTGCTGCCGGTGCTCAACAAGGGCGCGGTCGAGCGCGCCATCCAGTTCGGCCTGGCGATCGGCGCCACTATCGCGCCGCGCAGCGTCTTTGCGCGCAAGAACTACTTCTACCCCGACCTGCCCAAGGGCTACCAGATCAGCCAGTATGAGATCCCGGTGGTACAGGGCGGCACCATCACCATCCAGGTCGAAGGCAAGAAGGGCGAGTTCTACGAAAAGACCGTCAACCTGACCCGCGCCCACCTGGAAGAAGACGCGGGCAAGTCCCTGCACGAAGACTTTGCCGGCATGACCGGCATCGACCTGAACCGCGCCGGCACCCCGCTGCTGGAAATCGTCACCGAGCCCGACATGCGCAGCGCCGCCGAAGCCGTGGCCTACGCCAAGGCGCTGCACTCGCTGGTGGTGTGGCTGGGCATCTGCGATGGCAACATGCAGGAAGGCAGCTTCCGCTGCGACGCCAACGTGTCGGTGCGCCCGCTCGGCCAGAAGGAATTCGGCACCCGCCGCGAGATCAAGAACCTGAACTCGTTCCGCTTCCTGCAGCAGGCCATCGAGTACGAAGTGCAGTGGCAGATCGCCGAGATCGAGGACGGCCGCAAGATCCAGCAGGCCACCGTGCTGTTCGACCCGGAAACGGGCGAAACGCGCGCCATGCGCACCAAGGAAGACGCGCACGATTACCGCTACTTTCCCGACCCCGACCTGATGCCGCTGGAAATCGACGCGAGCTGGGTCGAGCGCGTGCGCGGCGAGCTGCCGGAACTGCCGGCGGCGATGCAGGCGCGCTTTGTCTCGCAGTACGGCCTGTCGGCCTATGACGCCACCACGCTGACCGCGACCAAGGCCTTCGCCGCCTACTACGAGGCCGTGGTGGCCGACGCCGGCGCCGCCAACGCCAAGCCCGCGGCCAACTGGCTGATGGGCGACGTGGCCTCGCAGCTGAACCGCGAAGGCATCGCCATCGACGCCGCACCGGTCACGCCGGCGCAACTGGCCAGGCTGCTCGCGCGCATCGCCGACGGCACGGTATCGAACAACACCGCCAAGAAGGACGTGTTCCCGGCGATGTGGGCCGGCGAGCACGGCGGCGATGCCGACACCATCATCGCGGCCAAGGGGCTGAAGCAGATGTCCGACACCGGCGAGCTGGAGAAGATCATCGACGACGTGCTGGCCGCCAACGCCAAGTCGGTCGAGGAATTCCGCGCGGGCAAGGAGAAGGCGTTCAATGCGCTGGTCGGGCAGGCGATGAAGGCGACCAAGGGCAAGGCCAATCCGGCGCAGGTGAATGAGCTGCTGAAGAAAAAACTGGGGTAAGGGCTGGCTGACAGGGCCAGCGAACCGCTGCGGCAGGCGTATCCTACTGGCCTGCTCTAAAAGTCAGGAGATCCCCATGAGCTGGTCCGCCCATCAATACGTCGCCTTCGAAGACGAACGCACCCGCCCGGTCCGCGACCTGGTGGCTGCCATCCCCAATGAGATCGCGCGCAGCGCGGTGGATATCGGCTGCGGGCCGGGCAACTCCACCGAGGTGCTGCTGGCGCGCTATGCGGGGGCGTCGGTGACCGGGCTGGACAGCTCGCAGGACATGGTCGACGCGGCGCGCAAGCGCCTGCCCGAGGTGCAGTTCCGCGTGGCCGACATCGGCACCTGGGACGAGGCCGGGCCCTATGACGTGATCCTGGCCAATGCCGTGCTGCAGTGGCTGCCTGACCACGCCAGCCTGTTCCCGGCACTGGTATCCAGGCTCGCCCCCGGCGGCACGCTGGCCGTGCAGATGCCGGACAACCTGGAAGAACCCGCGCACCGGCTGATGCGCCAGGTGGCGGCGGAAGGCCCGTGGGCAGAAAAGCTCGCCGGCGCCAGCAAGGCCCGCGCCGAGCGCGCCCCGGCGCAGTGGTACTACGAGCTGCTGCGCCCGCTGTGCCAGCGCGTGGACGTATGGCTGACCACGTACCACCATCCGCTGGCGGGCGGCCCGGCCGCGGTGGTGGAGTGGTTCAAGGGCAGCGGCCTGCGCCCCTTCCTGCAGCCGCTGGACGAGGCCGAGCGCGCCGCCTACCTGGCGCGCTACCAGACCGAGATTGCCAAGGCGTACCCGGCGCTGCCGGACGGGTCGGTGCTGCTGCCGTTCCCGCGCCTGTTTATCGTCGCGACGCGCTGAGGCCCTACGCCGGCTTGTGGCACACCGCTTCGATGTTGTGCCCGTCCGGGTCCAGCACGAAGGCGCCGTAGTAGTTGGGGTGGTAGTGCGCGCGGATGCCCGGCGCGCCGTTGTCGCGCCCGCCCGCGGCCAGCGCCGCGCGATGGAAGGCATCGACGGTCTCGCGGCTGTCCACGCGGAAGGCCACGTGCAGCGGCGGCTGGTTGGGCGTGCCGCGGTGGATCCAGAAGTCGGGTTGCCCCGGCGGGCCGAAGCCTGCGACATCGGTGCTGCCGGTGACGCTGGCCGGGAATTCCTTGTCCAGCACATAGCCGATGGCGCCCAGCGCCGCCTGGTAGAAGGCACGGCTCTTGCCGTAGTCGCTGACGCTTACGCCGGTGTGGTCGATCATGGGTCGCTTCCTTTCAACGGTGGGAGGGGGCTCAGGCCAGGTCCAGCACGCTCATGGTGGCGTTCAGGCGGCTGACCAGCACCGATTCACCGTGGAGGTCGGCAAAGACATCCGCCTCCACCACGATGATCGAACGGCCGGACTTGAGCACATCGGCACGGCAGCGCAGCCGTTCGCTGCGCACGGCCCTGAGCAGGTTGATCTTGAACTCCGCGGTGACCACGTGCTGGCCTGCCTCCAGGATGGTGGATGCCGCCGCGCCCGCGGTGTGGTCTGCGATGGTGGCCTGCACGCCCGCATGGACGATGCCGCCGTGCTGCAGGTGGCGCGGCGCAATGTCCAGCGTGGATTCGCACCAGCCGGGCCCGCAGTCCGCCAGCGTGATGCCGACATCGTTGACAAAGGCGGCCTGGCGAAAGCCCGCCTCGATGGTGTCGCGCAGCAGAAGCCGTTCCTGTTCAGTGGTCATGGCTGTTCCTTGTCGGGTCCCTGCATCACCGGGATGTGCGCATTGCAGCGTGAAGGCGCGGGGCTGTCAACCATCCATGCGCCTGTTACGCCGCGCGGAAGCGGGCCGGCGTGCTGTCGCCTACACTGGAAGCATCCGCGACCCGCGTGCGCGCCTGAGCGCATGCAGCCCGCAATGATCGCCGACACCCATCCCCCCACACTGCGCCGCAAGACGCGCCCCGCCGCGGCCTTTGCCGCGCTGACGCAGGCAAGCCTGGCGCGCATCGAAGCGAGCCTGGCCCAGTTGCTGCGCCGCGACGAGCCCGAAGACCTGCACGCGCTGCGCGTGGCGGTGCGCCATGCGCGCGCGGTGCTGTGGGCGCTGGGGCCGTCGTTGCCGCGGCAGGAGCGCGATCGCTGGAAGCATGACCTGCGCATGCTGGCGCGCGCCACCAGCGACGTGCGCGACTGGGATGTATTCCTGGCCGAAACCATTGCACCGGCGCGCAAACTGGAACCTGACGATACCGTGCTGTCGGCCATCGCCGATACCGCCCGGGAGCGCCGCGACACCGCGCGGCAAACCATGCTGGCGGCCCTGGCCGGCTACCGTGACTGGCCGCTGCCCGCGCTGCATCGCGACCTGGCGCACCTGGCCCACCTGGCCGCCCGCGCCCGCAGTGACGGTGGCCGCCTCGGGCCCCTTGCGCGCAAGCGCGTGCGCCGCGGCCGCAAGCGCCTGCGCGCGCTGGCAAAGGCTGCACGCCGCGGCGATCCCCGCGCGGTGCATGAGCAGCGCATCGCCGGCAAGCGACTGCGCTATGTGATCGAGGCATTCGAGCCGGTGCTGCCCTCCCGCTACACCAGGGACCTGCATCGCAAGCTGGTCAAAGGGCAGGCGAAGCTCGGCCGCTTTGTCGACGGCATCGTCGCGCGCCGGCTGCTGGCCGAATGTCTGCAGGCGCAGGCAATGCCGGACGAGGCGCCGCGGCCGCTGCCCGGCGCCGGCTGACCACCCCGCCCGCCACGGCGGCCTGCCCACCGCGTGCCACGCCAACTGCACCCGATCTGCGACAATACCGCCATGACTGCTCCCCAGGTTCCCATTGCCGCCATCGCCACCGCGCCCGGACGCGGCGGCATCGGCGTGGTGCGTGTGTCAGGCCCCGATGTCGGCCCGGTGATGCGCGCCGTCTGCGGCCAGGCGCTGAAGCCGCGCCACGCCACCTACCTGCCGTTCCTCGATGGCCATGGCAAGGTCATCGACCACGGCCTGGCGCTGTATTTCCCGGCGCCCAATTCCTATACCGGCGAGGAAGTGCTCGAGCTGCAGGGCCACGGCGGCCCGGTGGTGATGCAGATGCTGCTGACACGCTGCCTGCAAGCGGGCGACGGCATCGGCCTGCGCCTGGCAGAGCCCGGCGAGTTCACGCGGCGCGCCTTCCTCAACGACAAGCTCGACCTGGCCCAGGCCGAGGCCGTGGCCGACCTGATCGAAGCCAGCACCGAGGCCGCGGCGCGCTCGGCGGCGCGTTCAATGGAGGGCGAATTCTCCAACGCTATCCGCCAGCTTGTGGATAAGGTCATCCACCTGCGCATGCTGGTCGAAGCCACGCTGGACTTCCCCGAAGAAGAGATCGATTTCCTGGAGCAGTCCGACGCGCGCGGCCAGCTTGCCACCATCCGCACCGAACTTGGCGGCGTGCTGGCGCAGGCGCGCCAGGGCGCGCTGCTGCGCGAGGGCCTGTCGGTGGTGCTGGCGGGCCAGCCCAACGTGGGCAAGTCGTCGCTGCTGAACGCGCTGGCCGGCGCGGAGCTGGCCATCGTCACGCCCATCGCCGGCACCACGCGCGACCGCGTGCGCGAGACCATCCAGATCGACGGCATCCCGCTGCATATCATCGACACCGCCGGCCTGCGCGAGCACGCCGCCGACGAAGTCGAGCGCATCGGCATCGAACGCACCTGGGACGCCATCCGCCGCGCCGACATCGTGCTGCACCTGGTCGACGCCACCGACTACCTGCGCCATGGCCTGTCGGAGACTGACGACGCCATCGACGACCAGCTCAGCGGCCAGCTGCCGCCGGGCTCGCCGATCGTGCGCATCGTCAACAAGATCGACAAGGCGCCCGCGGTCGGCGATGTCATCTTCGGCGGCAACCGCCCGCACGTGGTCGCCGCCAACGGCCCCAACCCGACCGAGATCTGGATCTCGGCGCGCACCGGAGCCGGCATTGAACTGCTGCGCCGCGAGCTGCTGCGGCTGGTGGGCTGGCAGTCAGGCAATGAAGGCAACTTCCTGGCGCGCGAGCGGCACCTGACGGCGCTGCGGAATGCGCAATCGCACCTGGATATCGCAGCCGAGCAGGCCGAGCACCAGGCGCAGGCGCTGGACCTGTTTGCCGAAGAGCTGCGGCTGGCGCAGGATTGCCTGAACAGCATTACGGGTGAGTTCACCAGTGATGATCTGCTGGGGACGATCTTTACGCGGTTCTGCATCGGCAAGTGATACCCGCAGGCGCAGCCCCATGTCGCTGCGCGGAAAGACACCGGAAAGTAAACTGCAAGCCACTCGCTGACATGCCCGCGCCAGCCCGTCGGCGCCTCTCCCGCCATGCGTCTGACCCTCATCACCTTCGGTACCCAGGGCGACTGCCGCCCCATCGTCTCGCTGGGCCTCGGCCTGCGCGCCGCCGGCCATGACGTGCTGATGCTGGGCGAACGCTCGGCAGCCACGCTCGCGGCAGAGCACGGCCTCGCCTTTGCACCGATGGCAGGCGACATCAAGCAGACGCTGGCGCCGGGCGGCGCGCTGCACAAGCTGATGACCGAAGGCGGCAACGTCGCCGAGGCCACGCGGGCATTCGGGCGCATTGCCGAGGACAACACCGAGGCGTGGATGTCGCAACTGGCGCAGGCCGCGCGCGCTGCCGACGGCATCGTGTTCTCGGGGCTGACGGCGTATGTGGCGCTGTCGGTGGGCGAGCAGTTGGGCAAGCCGGTGATCGGCGCAGGCATGTTCCCGATCTCGCCGACGCGGGCCTTTCCGTCCGCGCTGCTGCCGCCGTTCAGGATGCCGGGGTGGGCCAATCGCGCCAGCCACCACGTGATCAACTTCGTGCTGTGGCGCATGTTCCGTAGCGCGACCAATGCTGCGCGCTCCAGGCTGTTCGGCGCGTCGGCGCGCAAGGCGATGTGGGCGGACTTTCCGACGCTGTACGCGATCTCGCCGCAACTGGTCCCGCGTCCGCATGACTGGCATGACGACTGGCTGGTGAGCGGCGCGTGGACCATGCCGCCGCAGCCGGACTGGCAACCGGACGCGCCGCTGCGCGACTTCCTGGCGGCCGGCGAGGCGCCGCTCTATATCGGCTTTGGCAGCATGGCGGGCTTTGACCGGCACAAGGTGGTGACGGCGCTGGTGCAGGCGGCCGATGGCCGGCGCGCGCTGTTCTATCCGGGCTGGAGCGGCATCGACGTGGCGGCGTTGCCATCCAACTTCCACGTGGTGGGCGCCACCCCGCATGACTGGCTGTTGCCGCGCGTGTCGGCGGCAATCCATCACGGCGGTGCGGGCACCACGCATGCGGCCGCGGCGGCGGGCGTGCCGGCGATCGTGCTGCCGTTTGCGGGCGACCAGTTCTTCTGGGCGGGCCGGCTGGCGGCGCTGGGGGTGGCGCCGCGTCATGTCGCCGGGCACAAGATCGACGCGCCGCGGCTGGCGTCGATGATCGCCTTTACCGAGCAACCGGCCACGCGCGAACGGGCCGCCAGGCTGGGCCGCGCGATGGCCGCCGAACGCGGCGTCGACCATGCCGTGGCGGCGATTGAGCGCTTTTGCGGCAGGCAGGGCGCATAATCCCGTTCCGCCTTTCGCATTCACTGACGCAGGACCTTCCGATGTTGAACCGTACCCAGCAAATCCTTATTGCCATCGTCGCCGTGGCTGTCCTTGGCATGTTGTGGTTTGCCGGCAATGACCGCCGCGACGATGTCGGCGGTGCCGCGCCCGAAACGCAGGCCGAAGCCAGCGCGGTGCCGGCCAGCGTCGTGCGCGGGGTGCCGCGCGACGGCACGCTCGACCCGATCAGCATCGACCCCGAGCGCCCCGCTGACCGCCTGCCGCAGCTCCAGGCCGACACGCTGCTGAATGACTACCGCGGCAATCCCAAGGAAGCCGACACCCGCTACCTGGGCCAGTACCTGATCGTCGAAGGCGTCGCCAGCGGCATTCGCCGCGAGGGCGACCAGGTCTTTGTCGATATCCGCACCAACGATCCCGGCGTGAATGTGCGCGCACTGCTGCTGCAACGCCAGATCTGCGGCCCGGCAGGGCGGGTGTGCGAGGTGGAGGCCCGCGCCACCATGGTGCGGCGCGGCCAGAAGGTGGCGCTGGAATGCAACGGCGCCGGGCTGGCCGATGGCGCACCGCTGCTGCGCGACTGCCTGCTGCGCGGCGGCGCCAACTGATCGCGCTTGTCTCAAGATTCCGGAGTCCCGCCATGCAATCCGTTCTGTCCGTCCTTGCCATCCTGATCATGGTGGCCACCATCGTCGGCGTGGTCTCGCCCGCCTGGCTCAGCCAGACGCTGTTTGGCGGCAGACCCGTCACGCGGCTGCAGGTCGCCGTCATCGGGGTCTGCCTTGCCGGGCTTTGCCTGGTCCTGGTAGGCCGGCTGGCGCAAGGCGGCAGCGCGGGCGGCTGAGGCGCCACGCCGGCGCAGAAGCGGCCGTTTTGCGCTTCTGTTTGGGCGATTGGATCTGCGTGCCGGCGCCTACAGTGTGAAGGTATGCGGTGGCCACTGTGTCTTGCATGGCAGCCCGCCCCAGCCACACAGGACATCCATGTACAAAGCTCTGCTGGCCGCAGGCCTTGGCCTGCTGATCACCGGTTGCTCGACCTACCAGGCAGTGACCCCGGTCGACCGGCCCGACCGCACCGATCCCCTTGTCGCGTTCCAGGTGCCCGCTGGCGGCGGCCCGCTGGGCAACTACGGCGCCAACGGCACGCTGCTGTGCGTGGTGGTGAACCCGGTCACGGGCAATGACTTTGTCGAGAACTTTCTCTCATCGCTGCGGCGGCGCAATTTCGAGGTGAAGGTGCTGCAGGCGCAGACCTCGATCGCGGCGTGCCCGGTGGTGGCGCTGTACACGGCGCGCAGCGCCTGGTACTGGACTGCGTACCTGAACAGCGCGGACATCACCGTGTTCCGCAACGGCGACCGTGTCGGCAAGGCCATCTATAACGCCAACCGCAGCGCGGGCGGGCTCAACCTGAGCAACTTCGTGCAGCCTTCGTCCAAGCTGGATGAGCTGGTCGAGCAACTGTTCCCCGGCATGCTGCCGCCGCCCCAGCCGCCGGCGGGCACGGCCGCCCCGGCGGCCTAGCCTGTCCGCACTCGACCGGCGGGCCGGGCCATGCCTGTCTGCGCAGCATCTTGCCGGGCGCAGCCGCGCCCGGCCCAGCGTACCCGGATCAGCGCTCCAGCCGCCCCAGGCGCACCACGGTCACGCCCGGGCGCAACTGGCGCAGCGACGGCATCACCAGCACGCAATCCGGATACGGCGTCACCACTGGCTCGCCGTCGCGCCAGCCGATTACGGTCCCGGCCTCGGTAAAGGTCTCCAGCCCGGTATAGGGGCCGGCAAAGCGGAAGTCCATGCTGGTGGCCACCACCGGCTCGGTCACGCGCACCACGCGCTGCGTGGCGGGCAGCCGCTGCAGCCAGCCTGCGGGCAAATCGCTTTCATCGATCACGCCGGCATGCAGCAGGAAGCGCGCGGTGCTGTCCTGCGCCACGGTCACGGCGGCGGGCTCCCAGTGCTGGCCGCACTCGATCAGCAGTGCGTTGCGCGGGCTGGCGGCATCGCCAAAGCCATCGTAGTCGCGCATGCGGCGGCCTTCGGGGTGGCCTTCGTCGACGATCACGTCGGCCGGCGCGCCCAGCGCGCGCGACAGGGCGATGCCCTTGTCGAGCGGGCCGGAGACGATCAGCGGCCGGCTTTTCTCGTGCATCGAATGCAGGTCCAGCAGCAGGTCGATGGTGTCGATCACCGGGCGCATGGCACGCGCGCGGCGCAGCTCGGATGAATCGAGGCTGGCATCATCGAGCACCCTGGCGGTCCACACGCGGTTGAAATCCTGGTCGACAAAGCGCGATGCGTCGGGCCTGGCGGCATCGAAGCTGTGGTACGCGTCGACGTTGGCAAACGCCAGCGTCAGCCGGCCGCGGCGCGGGCGCAGTCCGTGGTCCAGCAACGCCTTGACGGCGATGGCGCCGCAGACCTCGTTGCCGTGGGTCAGCGCATTGACCATCACGTGCGGGCCGGGCTGGCCGCTGTCGAAGGTGTACAGGTAGGGGATGCCGGTGTTGCCGGCGGCGTAGGCGCGGATGTCGGGGAACGCGACATCGACTGGGTAGGCGTCGATCGGTGCGGTGGACTGGGTCATGGGAATCGGTGCGTTCAGGGCGCCTGGCGGGTCGGTGCCGCCGGGTCGTGTTCTTGGGATCAGGTTGAGGATGGGCGGCGGGGCCTTGCCAGCGCCGCCCGCCCCAGCTCTTACTCGTGAATGCCAGCCGTCTGCACGATGGTGCGATAGCGCCCCGTCTCGCGCTTGATAAAGCTGCCGAACTGCGCCGGATTGGCCGGCGCCACTTCCACGCCGGCTTCTGCCAGCTTCTTCTTCACATCCGGCATGGCCAGCACGGCCTGCATCTCGGTGTTCAGGCGCTCCACCACCGCTTGCGGCAGCTTGGCCGGGCCCATCAGGCCGAACCACACGCCCATGTCGACGCCCTTGAGCGCGGGCGTCTCGGCCAGCGCGGGCACGTTCGGCGCCACCGGCGAGCGCTTGGCGTTGGTCACGCCGTAGGCCTGCACGCGGCCGGCCTGGATATGCGGCAGCGCCGACGACAGCACCATCACCGCCAGGTCGATCTGGCCGCCGAGCAGGTCGGTGGCCATGGCCGACGCGCCCTTGTACGGCACGTGCGTGATATTGACCTTGCCCTGCTGCTTGATCAGCTCGCCGGCCAGGTTCAGCGGCGTGCCCACGCCCGACGAGGCATATGACAGCTTGCCCGGCTGCGCCTTGGCCAGCGCGATCAGCTCGGCCGCGTTCCTGGCCGCCAGCCCGGGCTTGCCGACCAGCACCATCGGCTGGGTGCCGACGAAGGTCACCGGCGCCAGGTCCTTCTCGCCGTCGTAGCGCACGGCGGGGTTGGTCAGACGGGCGATCGACACTTCACTGCCCGAGCCCATCAGCAGGGTGTAGCCGTCGGCCTCGGCCTTGACCACCTTGGCCGCGCCGATGGTGCCGCCGGCGCCACCCAGGTTCTCGATCACCACGCTCTGGCCCAGGCGCTTGCCCAGTTCCGGGGCGATGGTGCGGGCCACCAGGTCGACGCTGCCGCCGGCGGTGTAGCCCACCACCAGCGTGATCGGCTTGGCGGGCCAGGCGGAGGCAACGGCGCCGGCGGAAGCGGCAAGGCAGAGTGCGGCAGCGGCCGCGCGCAGGATGGTCTTCATGGTCTTGGCTCTGGGGGTCCCGGAATGGTTGTTGTGGAGCGATGGTAGTGAGCGCGGAAGCGGCCCGGCGTGCAGCTTTGGCAAGGGCGGTTGCCGATTCGGCAATGGTCGCCGAAGGCGCATCAGCGCGGTGCCTGCACCGCCGCCTGCCAGAAGGCCTCGGCCAGCGGGCGCATCGGCGCGCGCGGGCGGTACAGGCGGATATCGAGCGCCAGGTCGCCGCCATCATCGCTGCGCGCGCCGCTGATGGCACGCACCAGGCGCCCGGCGTGCAGGTCGTCGGCAATCAGGCGGGCCGGCAGCCAGGCCAGGCCCATGCGCTGGCGCACCATCTCGTGCACCGACTCGGCAAAGTCGCTGACCGCGATCACGTCCAGCCGCGGCGCCAGCTTGCGGCGCGCGATCTCCTGGTTGACCATGCGGCCGAGTGTCAGGGTCTCGGCGTAGGCGATCATGGGCACCGGCTTCGCCGCAGCCTTGCCGGTCGCCAGCCAGTGAAGCGGCGCGCCGCGCTCGTCGGCGGCGCTGACGCACACCAGCCGCTCCACGCCGGCCAGGTGGAACTGGTAGCGCGCGTCATCCAGCATCACCGGCAGGTCCGGCGGGCTGTAGCAAAGCAGGAAATCGGCATCGCCCTCGGCAAACATGGCCAGCGCGTCATGCATCGGGAAGGTCGACAGCTGCGTGCGGAACCCGGCCGCCGCGGGGTCGTGCCGCAGCGCCTCGCGCAGGCCCGCCAGCCACGCCGGCACCATCGAGCGCGCCAGGGTCTTGCCGGTGGCAATGGTGACCGTGCTGGCGTCGGCGCGGTGCGCGGCGCGCAGCGCCACGCGGGTCTCGTCCAGCGTGCGCAAGGCGCTCTGCGCGGCTTCCAGGAACTGGCGCCCTTCGGCGGTCAGCCGCACCGGGAACGCGCTGCGGTCGATCAGCGGGGCGCCGGCCCAGACCTCAAGCGCCTGCATGCGCCGGCCAAACGCGGGCGGGGTCACGTTGCGCAGCTCGGCGGCACGCGCCAGGCTGCCGGCCTGGGCCAGGCAGACGAAGTCTTCGAGCCAGCGGATATGCATGGAAGGCGGACCGTTGAGGGTGGGGCGGCAATGCCCTCATTATCGGCAAAACCGGCCGCCACCTTTGCCTGCCGCATTCCTCGGTTAGAATTTTTCGCATGACACTGATCCGGCGCCGCCCTCCCTCGTCCCCGACCAGCCAGGCGTCCGACACCACGCCGCCCGCCCCGGAATACACCATCGACGAGCTGGCGCGCGTGGCCGGCACCACGGTGCGCAACGTGCGCTCCTACCAGGACCGCGGCCTGATCGATCCGCCGCAGCGGCGCGGGCGCGTGGGCATCTACACGCAGGCGCACCTGGGGCGGCTCAAGCTGATCCACCACCTGCTGGCGCGCGGCT
Source organism: Cupriavidus sp. FW305-46 (assembly GCF_058787075.1). NCBI lineage: Bacteria > Pseudomonadati > Pseudomonadota > Betaproteobacteria > Burkholderiales > Burkholderiaceae > Cupriavidus > Cupriavidus sp. FW305-46. Next base: position 6,299 of record NZ_JBYSZI010000063.1, on the reverse strand, counting down.
ATACGCTGGCCAATATCACCGAGCTGCTCAAGGCCATCGTCGAAGGGCACGACCTGCGCTCGATCCTGGGGCTGGAGACCGCCATCAGCAGCCCGTGGACCAACGAGACGCCGCGGCACTACTCCTACCTGGCGCTGGCGCGGCTGTTCGGCCGCGCGATCTCGCGCCCGGCCCTGGCCAAGGCGATCTCGCTGGGGCTGCTGGAACCGGACGGGCTGGGCTATCTCGCACGCAGCCCGCGCGCGCTGGCCGCGGGCGCGGAGATCGCCCAGGCGGGCTTTGCGCTGGAAGACGTGCTGGAGATCATCGCGCAGTCGCGCGGGCATTTCCAGGCGGTATCGGACCATATCGTCGCTACCGTGGTGCGCGAGCTGGACCGCTTTGGCATTGGCAAGCTGCCGCCGCCGCAGGACGTGCCGCGGCTGGTGGAGATCCTGTGGCGCATCCGCCCGCTGGCGCTGGTGATGGCGGAGACGGAGATGATGCGGGCGCTGGAGATCTCGGCCAACAAATACCTGGGGGACCGGGTGGCGGCGATCATCGAGCATCTGCATGATGAGGAAGGTGGCAGCGGCGGGAAGCCATGATCCCGCGCCGGTCTGGCCCCTCCCCCGCCGTGCAGACCGGGCACACAGGTGACAGGTGTGCGAAGACATGGTTGACGCTTCCCGGCATAGTCATCCCGCCGCTCTACCTCGCCGCCCTTCCCCGCACCGATTCCTCCAGCAACGACCGCAACTTCGCCAGCGCGCCCGGATCCCCGTGCGCGGCTGAGCGCGCATACCAGATCTTGGCCTGCTCGAGATCCCGGTCGACCACGCCGGGCTCGCCGTGCTCATAGAAGCTGCCGACGATGTATTGCGCGCCGCCGTCGCCGGCACTGGCCGCGCGGCTGTACCACGTGAACGCGTGCCCGTAGTCGCGCGGCACGCCCCGGCCAGTGAAGTAATTCGTCGCCAGCGCCATCTGCGCCTGCACATGCCCGCCCTGCGCCGCCAGCGCATACCAGCGGTTGGCTTCCTCCAGTGACTTCGGCACCAGTTCGCCGCGCTCATAGAGGTCGCCCCAGGTGTACTGGGCATGCGTCATCTGGTTGTCGGCCGCTTTTTTCAGCCAGACCAGTGCCTCCTGCGGGCGGGCGGCAGTGCCCTCGCCGCGCAGCAGCATCATTGCGTAGTTGAATTGGGCCAGGCGGTTGCCCAGCCTGGCCGCATTGGCGAAGCCGCGCAGGGCCTGGTCGAAGTTGCCCGCTTCATATGCGGTGACCGCGTCGCGGGTCTGGGCCTGCGCGGGGGCAGGCGGCTGCGGTGCGGAGGCCGCCGGCTGCGTGCACAACAGCCATGCGGCGGTGGCGCCGGCGAGCAAGGCGGCAATCGGGGGGTGGGCAATCGACATGGCGGACTCCGGGCACAGCGCCTTCCTGATTCAAGTGTAGGAGTCAGGGCACCGCGCCGGTAGGCAGGCGCGGAATCGCCGGAATATCCATGCGAATAATCAATCGACCATAATATCTGCCACGATCATTCCTCGCACAGATAATACCAGGTCTTCAGATCCACCCGGCCCGATGCAGCCGCCGCCACAGTCCCCCGCAGGCGACCGCGGTCACGCCGATCACGGCCGGGTAGGCGAAGGGGATTTTCAGCTCAGGCATGAAATCGAAGTTCATGCCGTACAGGCTGAAGATCACGGTCGGGATCGCCAGGATCGCGCCCCAGCCGGCCAGGCGCTTGACCACCTCGTTCTGGCCCACGGTGACCAGCGCCAGGTTGACCTGCACGGCGGTGGTCAGCATTTCGCGCACCACGTCGAGCGTGCGCACCAGCCGGCTGGCGTGGTCTTCGATGTCGCGGAAATAGGCGCGCAGCTCCTTCGGCACCAGGTCTTCGTGCAGCCGGATCAGCTGGCCGCACATGTCCTCCACCGGGCTGACCGCATTGCGCAGGCGCAGCACCTGGCGCTTGATCCGGTACAGGCGCTCGATCGCGGCGCGGTCGAACTCATCGCGGAAGATGCCCTGCTCCAGCGCCTCGAAGGTGTCTTCCAGGCGCGTGACGATGGGCATGTAGTGATCGACGACAAAGTCCATCAGCGCGTACAACACATAGCCCGGGCCGTTGGCCAGGCCGTGCGGGTCGTGCTCGCAGCGCTCGCGCACGGGCGCATAGGTGCTGCTGGCACCGTGGCGCACCGAAACCACGTAGTTGGGGCCGACAAAGAGATGGGTCTCGCCGACCACCACTTCATCTTCCACCAGTTGCGCCGTGTTGAGCACCACGAAGACCGAATCGCCGTAGGCCTCGAGCTTGGGGCGCTGGTGCGCATCGAGCGCATCTTCCACCGCCAGGTCGTGCAGGCCGAACGCCTCCTGGGCCTGGCGCAGCAGCGCGAGGTCAGGCTCATGCAAGCCCAGCCAGACAAAGGTACCCGGCACGCCCAGCACGGTGGGAATCTCCTCCATGCCCACCGTGCTGAGCCGCTTGCCCTGCCGGTAGGCCACGCAATTGACAATGGCGCCCATGGAAACTCCGCTGATCAGATGGCGCAATCGTAACAAGCCTTTACGCTGCGACGGACGCCATGCGTGTTGCCGCGCACGGCAAACCACGCTGGCCGCACTTGCCCGGCGCTACGATGTGCCGTGCACGCGCATATGGAACCCACGCGCCACCTGCTGTACATATCGATCCAATTGTTACAGTTCGCGACAGATACGACGTTAGAATGTGGCATTTCCACGGTCACCCGGCTATGTCCCAGAAGAAATCGCCACGCTTCGAGCTGCGCAGTGGCAACGTAGACGCCCTCCTTCTCGCCCTCCAGACCGCCGACATGGCTGCGCTGCGGGATGACCTCCTCTCCCGCTTTGAAGCCACCCCTGACTTCTTTTCCAATGACGTGATCGCGCTGGACCTGCGCGCGCTGGAAGATGACAGCGAAGTCGCGCTTGGCACCGTGATCGACACGCTGGCCACGCTCAAGGCCCGCGCCATCGGTGTGGTGGCCCGCCCTGCCCAGCGCGAGTGGGCCGAGCGCTTCGGCCTGCCGCTGCTGGACAGCCAGGCGCGCCGCGGCAGTGGCGCCGACCGCGCCGCCGAGGCCCAGGCCGCAGCCGCGGCGGAACAGGCCGCCGCCGAACAGGCCGCGCGCGAGGAATCCGTCCGCGCCGCCGCGCAGGCCAGCACCGACGCCGCCGTGGCCGCCGCCATCCGCCAGACCCAGACCATGCTGATCGACAAGCCGCTGCGCTCGGGCCAGCAGGTCTACGCGCAGGGCGACGTGGTCATCCTGGACGTGGTCAGCTACGGCGCCGAGGTGATCGCCGAAGGCAACATCCATGTCTATGCCCCGCTGCGCGGACGCGCGCTGGCGGGCGTCAAGGGCAACACCGGCGCGCGCATCTTCAGCACGTGCATGGAGCCTGAACTGATTTCCATCGCCGGCATCTACCGGACCGCGGAGCAGACGCTTCCGGCCGATGTGCTCGGCAAGACCGCCCAGGTGCGCCTGGCCGATGAAAAACTGATCCTAGAAGCGCTGCGGCTCAAGTAACCGCGGCAGCCCCCGGGACCGAATCGCAGAGAGCGCAAGCTTCAACTTATTACTGGACCAAAGAGCCATGGCAAAAATCATCGTTGTGACCTCCGGCAAGGGAGGCGTCGGCAAGACCACCACCAGCGCCAGCTTTGCCGCCGGCCTGGCCCTGCGCGGCCACAAGACTGCCGTGATCGACTTCGACGTCGGCCTGCGCAACCTTGACCTGATCATGGGTTGTGAGCGCCGCGTGGTGTACGACCTGATCAACGTGGTGCAGGGCGAAGCCAACCTGCGCCAGGCGCTGATCAAGGACAAGAAGTGCGAGAACCTGTTCATCCTGCCGGCCTCGCAGACGCGCGACAAGGATGCGCTCACGCGCGATGGCGTCGAGAAGGTCATCAACGGCCTGATCGAGATGGATTTCGAATTCATCATCTGCGACTCGCCCGCCGGCATCGAGTCGGGCGCGCTGATGGCGATGTACTTCGCCGACGAGGCGCTGATCGTGACCAACCCGGAAGTGTCGTCGGTGCGCGATTCGGACCGCATCCTGGGCATCCTGGCGTCCAAGACCAAGCGCGCCAGCGAAGGCGGCGACCCGATCAAGGAACACCTGCTGATCACGCGCTACAACCCCAAGCGCGTGCATGGCGGCGAAATGCTGTCGCTGACCGACATCCAGGAAATCCTGCGCATCAAGCTGATCGGCGTGGTGCCTGAGTCGGAAGCCGTGCTGCACGCCTCGAACCAGGGCACGCCCGCCATCCACCTGGAAGGCAGCGACGTGGCCGACGCCTATGGCGACGTGGTGGACCGCTTCCTCGGCAAGGACAAGCCGATGCGTTTCACCGACTACCAGAAGCCGGGGCTGCTCTCCCGCATCTTCGGCAACAAGTAACGGTCAAGGAGGGCTCACCCCATGTCGATCCTTTCCTTCCTGCTGGGAGAGAAGAAGAAGTCCGCGTCGGTCGCCAAGGAGCGGCTGCAGATCATCCTGGCGCACGAGCGCACCGGCCATTCCGCGCCCGCCGACTACCTGCCCGCGCTGCAGCGCGAGCTGGTGGCGGTGATCTCCAAGTACGTCAAGATCGGCGACCAGGACCTGCGCGTCAGCCTGGAACGCCAGGACAACCTCGAGGTGCTCGAGGTCAAGATCGAGATCCCGCAGAACTGAGGACGGATCCCGGCGCTGCCGGATTCGTTCCTCCTCCTTCGGTTTTCCCGCACTTCCCGTCTTTCCGCCGACCGCGGCGCCGCTTGCGCGCCGCGATCGGCCGGCCCCCTTTCTCCCTGCCGTGATTCCCCGCCAGCCCAGTGTGCAGGCCAGCTCGCCAGCGCTGCCAAAATGCCCCAACTCGGAATTCTGTAGCGGCGAGACAACGGATTTGCACCAAAATCCTGCTTGAAAGCGCAGCTTGGCGGAGTTTTGTGTCCTTGTAGCTTACGTTTTGTTAAATTTTCGCGGCGTCTACAACGAAACGTAGACAAAATCGTCCACGCCGTGATCCGGCGGAGAGAACAGTACAAGACAGAAAAGGAGCACCATGAAGAAATCGGCCATCGTCCTCGCAGCCGGCAGCCTGTTGGCAGGTTCGGCGTTCGCACAATCGTCCGTTACCCTGTACGGTATCGTTGACCAGAGCATCCGCTTCCAGACGAACTCCAACGCCAACAACGACAATCTGTGGGAACTGACCAACGGCGCCGTCACCAACAGCCGCTGGGGCCTGAAGGGCAGCGAAGCCCTCGGCAACAACCTGAAGGCAATCTTCCAGCTGGAAGGCGGCTTCGATCCGGACACCGGCCGTTCCAACCAGGCCAGCGCCACCAACCCGAACGGCCGCCTGTTCGGTCGTCAGGCTTACGTTGGCCTGTCGGGTGACTTCGGCACGATCAAGCTGGGCCGCCAGTACACCGAAGGCTTTAACTTCTTCGGCGACTACGATCCGCTGACCATCGGCAACTACACCAACAACGCCTGGCCGTTCTTCCTGACCCAGTTCCGCAGCGACAACGTGGTCAGCTACGCCGGCAAGTTCGGCGGCCTGGACGTGGGCGCCAGCTACGGCTTCGGCGAGCAGCCGGGCAGCATGACCAAGAACCAGTACTGGGGCACCCGTGCCGCTTACTCGTTCGGTCCGTTCGGCATCGGCGGCGTGTACCAGGAAATCCGCGACATCAACGGCAACAAGCAGCAAATGTGGGGCGCGGCCGGTAAGTACGCCTTTGGCCCGGCCAAGCTGTTCGTGGGCTACGTCGGCGGCAAGGACCGCACTGGCGTGATCGACAACGGCTTCCTGAACAACTCGGCTGCCGCGCCTGCTCCGGCCGTGGTCACCGCCGGCGCTGCCAGCAACCCGCGCAAGGACACCATCGGCTACATCGGCCTGACCTACCAGGCCACCCCGGCCCTGGCGCTGACCGGCGTGTTCTACGGCGACTACGTCGAGAACAAGAACGGCGTGAACGACAACAACGGCCGCCGCTACACCGGCGTGCTGCTGGCCGAGTACTCGCTGTCCAAGCGCACCCAGGTCTACGGCACGGTTGACTTCAACAAGGTTTCGGGCGGCACCACCACCGAAATGCCGGGCCGCAACAACCAGACTGGCGCTGCACTGGGTATCCGCCACATCTTCTGATCGACACCCGATCAGCAGTTCCTGGCAAAAGGCACCTTCGGGTGTAATGCCGTTCAGTTAAGACTGAACGGCATTTTTCATTGTTAGCCGCCGAAGCAGTTGTAAACCGCAAGCCGCAAT
>NZ_JBYSZI010000062.1:23633-38216 GCF_058787075.1 Cupriavidus sp. FW305-46 | reverse complement strand
CCGCCGCCCCAGCGGCCGCCACCCCATCCCCCGTAATACAGGTTCCAGCTGGTGTTCGGATAGCCATAAGCCGCGCGCGCGGCCGCGGCCTGCTGGTCGAGCGCGATCGCGGCGGCCTGCTCGCGCAGAATCTCCTGGTTCAGCGTGTCGAGCTTCTGCTTGTCGTCGGCCGTCAGCGGCGCTGGCGGGATGGCGTTGGGCGCCAGCCGCGCCGTGGGCGGCGAGCCGTTGGCGTCGCGCGGCAGCTCAGCGCAGCCTGTGGCCAGCAGCAGTGCGCCGGTCGCGGCGCAGGCGGCAATGGCGCGCAGCACGGCCGGCACGATGGCAGGGGATTCAGGCAGGGAGGGGGTGGCTCGGGCGGACATGGCTGTACTCAGGCTTGCTTGCGGCAGCTGGATGCTGCCATCGTACAGCCGTTGGACAGGACGGCAAGGCGGTTGTTTCCGCCGTGCCGCCCCGCGCCCGCCGCTCAGTGGTGCTGCTGCGCGCCGGCACCGGCGCCGGTGGCGACATGGGTGGCCGAGAACAGCTGGGCGCAGTCGACCGGATCGAACTCATAGCGCAGGCCGCAGAAGTCGCAGTGGATCTCCACCTGGCCGCGCTCGGCGATGATGCCTTCGATCTCTTCCTGGCCCAGCGACTGCAGCATGCCCGCCACCTTGGGGCGCGAGCAGGAGCAATGGAAATGCGGCGTCAGCGGCTCAAACACGCGCAGGCCGGCGGCCTGCAGGTCTTCCCAGAACAGGCGGCGCAGCAGGGTGTCGGGGGTCTCGGCCAGCAGTTCGTCGGCCTTGAGCGTGGCGCCCAGCTGCACGGCGCGGTCCCAGGTGTCCAGGTCCTGCGCGCGGACATGGCTGGCCAGCGGCGCGCCGGTCTCGCCGACTTCCGCGGTGCCGCCGTAGGCCGGCAGCTTCTGCAGCAGCATGCCGGCGGCGACGTGGTCGTCCGCCGCCAGCCACAGGCGCGTGTCGAGCTGCTCGGACGCCTGCATGTAGTGCTCCAGCACGGCGCTGATCGAGGCCAGCGGGCCGTGCGCGTCGGCCAGCGGCACAATGCCCTGGTACGCCTGCTGGCCCGGCAGCTTGTCCTTCGGGTCCAGCGTGATGGCAAAGCGGCCGTGGCCGTGGGCGTTGACCATCTGCGCCAGCGTGGCGTCGTCGGCGATGTGCGCGTCCTCGGCCAGCTTGGCGGTGGCGCGCATCGACAGGTCGGACAGGCATTCCACCACCAGCATGCGCACCGGGCCGTCGCCGTGCAGCTGCATCACCAGCGCCCCGTTGAACTTCAGGTTGGCCGACAGCAGCGCCGCGGCGGCCATCATCTCGCCCAGCAGCCGGCGCACCGGTGCGGGGTAGCTGTGGCGGCCCAGCACTTCTTGCCAGGTGGCTTCCATGCGCACCAGCTCGCCGCGCACGGGGGCCGCGTCGAACAGGAATTTCTGCAGGGTGTCGGGGGTGGTGGTATCGGTCACAATAATCTGTCGATGATTCGGTAGGTGCCGCCGCGGTCGTCAGCCGATCCGCTTGAGCTGTTGCTTGTACATGGCCTGCCGGGTGGCGTAGGTCTCGGCGTTGCGGTACAGGTTGGCGACGTCGGCGTCGGTCAGCTGGCGCACCACCTTGGCCGGCGCGCCCAGGATCAGAGAGCGGTCCGGGAAGACCTTGCCTTCGGTCACCACGGCACCGGCGCCGACCAGGCATTCCTTGCCGATCACGGCGCGGTTCAGGACCACGGCCTGGATCCCGATGAGCGAGCCTTCGCCCACGGTGCAGCCATGCAGCATGGCCTGGTGGCCGATCGAGACCTTGTCGCCCAGGGTCAGCGGGCAGCCCGGGTCGGTATGCAGCACCGAGCCTTCCTGGATGTTGGTGTCCTCGCCCACCACGATCGGTTCGTTGTCGCCGCGGATCACGACACCGGGCCAGGCGCTGGCGCGGGACTTGAGGGTCACGTTGCCGATGACGGTGGCTTCGGGGGCCACGTAGGCATCGCTGTCGATATTGGGCTTGACGTCGCCGAGCTGGTAAAGCGCCATGAGGTCTCCTGCACGAAAGGCTTTTGTTGAAGTGGGGGTTGCCGCCGGACTTTAAAGGGCCAGGGTGGGGGGCGGGCGCGCGGCGCCACGGCGACTGCGCGGCTTGCCCGGCAGTCGGGCACCGGCCAGGCCCTACAATGGCGGCAGACCCGGATTTTACGCTCATGCCAGAAAAAACACCCGCCGCCGCCTCGCCTGAACCGTCACTTTCGCCGCGCCAGCAGGCGCTGGCGGTGCTGTGCATGACGGATCCCCGGGAAAAGTCCGTGGCGGCGCGGGCACTTTACCGCCATGTGACGACATTGCCGGACGAGGCGCTCGCCGCCGGCGAGGCGATCCAGGCCGGTGCCGGCCAGGCCATCCCCGGCCGCCCCGCGCGGCCGCCGCTGGTGGCGCCGCAGGACGTCGAGCGGCGCCGCTCGCTGCATACCCCGGCCGGGCGCGCGGCGATGATCCATGCGCTGTGCCATATCGAGTTCAATGCCATCAACCTGGCGCTGGACGCGGCCTGGCGCTTCGCCGGCATGCCGCCCGGCTACTACCGCGACTGGCTGCGCGTGGCCGATGAAGAGGCGTACCACTTCACGCTGCTGGCCGACCACCTTGGCACGCTGGGCGCGGCCTATGGCGACTTCCCTGCCCACGACAGCCTGTGGGAGATGACCGACAAGACCGCCGGCGACGTGCTCGCGCGCATGGCGCTGGTGCCGCGCACGCTGGAGGCGCGCGGGCTCGATGCCTCGCCGCCGGTGCGCGCCAGGCTCGCCGGCGCCGGCGACCACGCCGCCGCGGCCATCATCGACATCATCCTGCGCGACGAGGTCGGCCACGTCGCCATCGGCAACCACTGGTACCGCTGGCTGTGCGCGCGGCGCGGCCTGGACCCCGTTGCCACCTACGCGCAGCTGGCCGGGCAGTACCGCGCGCCGAAGCTGCGCGGGCCGTTCAATCTCGAGGCGCGGCGCGCTGCGGGCTTCGATGAAGACGAACTGGCCTGGCTGGAGGCATCGGCCGGTTAGGCTTGCCGTCCCACACCTCAGCCGCGCGCGGGAAAGCCATGCCTGCGCGCCGACCAGACCACCAGCCAGGTTGCGGCGAGCAGGGCAGCCAGCACGGGCGGGAATGCGCCGATGCCGACGCCATCGAGCAGCATCCCGCCGATGACGCCGCCGCCGGCGATGGCAATGTTCCAGGCCGTGACCAGCATCGACTGGGCCACGTCCGCGGATTTGCCGGCGGTCTTCGCCAGCGCCGTCTGGAATAGCGTGGAAACGCCGCCGAAGCCCAGGCCCCAGATCGCGGCCGCGGCATAGACCACGGCCGGGTGCCCGCCTCCGGCCCCAAGCGCCAGCACCGCAAGCCCGAACAGCAGCGTGCTGGCCAGCGTCAGCGCCCGCAGCCACCGGTCGATCAGCACGCCGGTGATCCAGATGCCGGCGAGCGAGGCCAGCCCGAACACGAACAGGACCAGGTCAAGCCGTGCCCCGGCGTTGCCGGCTCGCAGGAACGGCGCGATATAGGTGTAGAGGATGTTGTGCGCCAGCACGAAGGCGAGCGTCACGAAAAGCACCGGACGCACGCCCGGCACGGTGAACACGCGCGCGATCGGCAGCCGCTGGCCGGCGGGCTGGCCGGCAAAATCCGGCACGCTGGCCAGCACCCAGGCAATCAGTCCCAGCGTCAGCACGCTGATGATGCCGAAGCACGCGCGCCAGCCCATGAGCGCACCGAGGAAGGTCCCGGATGGCACGCCCAGCGACAAGGCCAGGGGGATGCCAACCATCGCGACAGCAATGGCACGACCCTTGAGGTGATCGGGAACCATGCGCGCGGCATAGCCAGCCAGCAGCGCCCACAGCAGTCCGGCCGAGACCCCCGCAAGGAAGCGCGCCGCCATGGTCAGGACATAGTTGCCGGACCAGGCCGTCACGGCGTTGGCGACGGCAAAGCCCGCGATCGCAAGCAGCAGCAGCGGCCGTCGCCGCAGCCCTTGCGTGGCCGCCGTCAGCGGCATGGCGGCCACCAGTGAACCGAAGGCGTAGATGGTGACGAGCTGGCCGGCAAGCGGCTCGGAGATGGCAAGGCCCGCGCCGATCTGCGGCAGCAGCCCCGCCGGCAAGGCCTCGGTCAGGACGGTGATGAAGCCTGCGACGGCAAGCGCAAGCAGTGCCGGAAGCGGTAGCCGCGCAGGCTGCGCGTCCGGCTGTGCATTGTTCGCAAGCGAGTTGGTGGCTGTGGTCATGTTGGCGCCTGGATAAGGGGGTGATGTGTTGCTTGGATGGTTACGCGGCTGTGGGGGCGACACCGTAGACCGCGTCGCGCAGGTCGGTGACAAAGCGGCCGGACATGCCCTCGTACAGCGTGTTGGTGAACGCCACCACGCTCAGCCCCTGGCTGCGGTCGACGAACCAGGCGTGGCCGTAGGCGCCGCCCCAGCGCCAGGTGCCGGCAGCTTCCGGGGAGCCCGCCCGGCGCGGATCGCGCAGCACCGAGAAGCCCAGCCCGAAGCCGGTTCCCGGCGCATCGGGCAGGTCCAGGCCGCCAGTCTGGTTGCGCGCCATGTCCTCGACCAGGGCGGATGGCAGCAACGCGCCGCCGCCCTGGCGCAAGTTCTCCAGCAGGCGCAGGAAGTCGTGCGCCGTGCCCGCCATGCCCGCCCCGCCGGAGGGGAAGGCCTGCGCATTGAAGATGCGTGCGGGGCTGTAGGGAATGCCAACCGTGCCTTCGAGCACGGGCACGGTTTCGCCTTCGCGCAGGCGGTGCGGGTGCGGGCTGTCATTCACATACGGGGTCGGCACGCGGTGCGCATCGCGTGCCACGAAGCCGGTGTCGGCCATGCCCAGCGGGCCGGTCACCAGCTGGCTCACGGCCATGTCCAGCGGCGTGCCATGGACGCGCTCGATCAGTGCGCCCAGCACGTCGGTCGCGAGCGAGTAGCCCCACGCGGTACCCGGTTCGTACAGCAAGGGCACGCTGGCGATGCGCCGCAGGTTTTCCGCCAGGCTGATGGTGGTGTCGTCCATGCCGTCGGAGATGCCGGCGCGCGCATAGGGTCCGTCTTCATCGGACTCGAAGAAGCGATAGCCCAGCCCCGCGGTATGGCTGAGCAGCTGCCGCGCCGTGATACGTGCCGGTCGGCCATCGGCAAGGCGCGGGTGGAATTCAGGCAGCCAGCGGTCGATACCCTGGTCAAGCTCGAGACGGCCTTGTGCGACCAGCACCAGTGCCGCCACGGAGACGATCGGCTTGCTTACCGAAGCCAGCCGGAAGACCGCATCCATGCGCATCGGCTGTCCGCTTTCCCGATCGGCCAGGCCTGCCGCCTGCTGGTGGACCAGTTCGCCGTCACGGCTGACCAGCACGACGGCGCCGACCAGTCGCCGTTGCTCCAGCGCCTGCCGGACCACGGCGTCGATGCGCGCACTCAGGGGCGCGGGGAATGCAGGGGACACGCCCGGGGGCGGTGCAATCCTGGGGAGGGACACAGCGAATCCTTGTTCAATGAACCACCCGCTCACGATAAGGACCCGGCCATTAAAGAAAAAGTGGGCTACAGTTCCTTTTTCTCCGGAACTTTGTGTCCGCAATCGGGGGCATCATGGACAGCCTCAGTGGCTTCGCAGTGTTTGTGCAGGTGGCCGAGACCCGCAGTTTTGTCGCAGCAGGGCGCTTGCTTGGGGTGTCGGCCTCCGCCGTCGGCAAGAGCGTGGCGCGGCTGGAAGAAAGGCTCGGCGTACGGCTGTTCCACCGCAGCACGCGCAGCGTGACGCTGACCGCCGAAGGCACGCTGTTCCTGGAGCGCAGCCGCCGCGTGCTCGCCGAGATCGAAGCGGCGGAGCTGGAGCTGGCCGAAGCCACCGCGGCGCCGCGCGGCCGCCTGCGGGTGAGCCTGCCGCTGGTCAGTTCACTGGTCTTGCCCGTGCTGGGCGACTTCATGCGCGCGTATCCGGACATCGAGCTGGACCTGGATTTCACCGACCAGCTGGTCGATGTCATCGAGGAGGGCTTCGATGCGGTGGTCCGCACCGGCGAGCCCGCCGACTCGCGCCTGTCGGCGCGCAGGCTGGGTGCGTTCCAGGCGATGCTGGTGGCATCGCCCGGCTACCTCGCGCAGCGTGGCACGCCGAAGCTGCCTGCCGACCTGGCCGGGCATGCCTGCCTGCATTACCGCTTTCCCCACACCGGCAAGCTCGAGGCCTGGCCGCTGCGGCGCGCGCCGGGCGAGGCCGAGCTGGCGCTGCCGACATCGATGATCTGCAACAACATCGAGACGCGCCTGTGTTTTGCGCTGCGCGGCCTGGGTATTGCCTGCCTGCCGGATTTCGCCATCCGCGAGCAGCTCGCCGATGGCAGCCTGTGCCAGGTACTGGCTGGCCATGTGGGGCCGGCCAAGGCCTTTCACGTGCTCTGGCCGGCGAGCAGGCATCCCTCGCCCAAGGTGAGGGCGCTGGTCGATTTCCTCTGCGAGCGGGTCTTTCCTGCCTAGGCGCGCTTGCCCGCGCGCTCTTCCTCCAGCAAGCGCAGCACGCGCCGCTGGATCTTGCCGGTGGTGGTCATCGGCAGCTGGTCGATGAACTCGATCGCCTTCGGGTATTCATACGGCGCCAGCTGGCCGCGCACATGCGCCTGGAGCTCCGTGACCAGCGCCGCGTCGCCGTCGAACGAGCGCGCCACCGACGGCGTCAGCACCACGAAGGCCTTGACCACGGCGCCGCGCTCGGGGTCGGGCGAGGGCACCACGGCGCAGTTGGACACCGCCGGATGCTTGAGCAGGCAGTTCTCGATCTCGCTCGGCCCGATGCGGTAGCCCGAGGACTTGAACACATCGTCGGCACGCCCCTGGTACCACAGGTAGCCATCGGCATCGACGCGCGCCAGGTCGCCGGTGCGGCACCAGCGCAGGCCATCGCGCTCGGCGTACTTGCCCGCGGTGGCGGCCTCGTTCTTCCAGTAGCCGAGGAAGAACACCGGGTCCGGATGCCTGGCGCTGTCGGTGGCGCATACCGCGACCTCGCCGTCCTCGCCCGGCGCGCAGGGCCGGCCTTCGTCGTCGATCACCTGCACGCGGTGGCCCGGATAGGGACGCCCCATCGAGCCCGGCCGTGCCGGCCAGCCCAGCTGCTCGTCGTCGTTCTGCGCGGTGCAGTTGCCGACGATGTAGTTGATCTCGGTCTGGCCGAACATCTCGTTGACGATCACGCCCAGCGCATCGCGGCACCAGCCGAACACGGTCTCGCCCACGGCCTCGCCCGCGCTCATCAGCGCACGCAGCCTGATGTCGTAGCGCTGCCGCGGCTCGGGGCAGGCCTTCATCATCTGCTTGAGCGCGGTCGGGAACAGGAAGGTGTTGGTGACGGCGTAGCGCTCCAGCAGCTCGAAGGCGCGCTCGGCGGAGAAGCGGCCCTGGTAGCCGACGATGGGCTTGCCGAAATACAGTGCCGGCATCAGCGCATCCCACAGGCCGCCGGTCCAGGCCCAGTCGGCCGGGCTCCAGAACACGTCGTCGTCCTGCGGATACCAGTTCTGCGAGCAGACGAAGCCGGTCAGGTTGCCGATCAGCGCGCGGTGCGGGATCAGCGCGCCCTTGGGCGGGCCGGTGGTGCCGCTGGTGTAGATCAGCACCGCGGCCTCGTCGGCCTTGGTCTGCTCGGCGACAAAAGTCGGCAGCTGCGCGGCCAGCAGCACTTCCCAGTCGTGGTCGCCGCGGCCATGCGCGCCGCCGGCGGCAATCACGGTGGCCAGCGTCGGGCATTCCGGGCGCGCGGCCAGCACATTGTCGATGGAAGTCTCGTCGGCAATCGCCACGTTGGCTTCGCTGTGTGCGATACGGTAGGCCAGCGCCTCGGGCCCGAACAGCATCGACAGCGGCATGGCGATGGCGCCGAGCTGGTAGATCGCCATATGCGCGATCACGGTCTCGATCCGCTGCGGCATCACGATCGCCACGCGGTCGCCGCGTGCCACGCCCAGTGCGCGCAGCGCCGCCGACAGCCGGTTGGCTTCGGCCTGGATATGGGCAAAGGTATGCGCGTTGCGGCGGCCGTCCTCGTGCTCGGTATAGACCGCGATGCGGTCCATCGCGGCCGGGTCGCGCGCCCAGCGCCCGCAGCAGGCCTCGGCGATATTGAAATGCGGGGGGATTTCCCAGCGGAAGGATTCATACAGGGCGCGATAGTCGTCGCGCCGGCTTGCCGGCAAGGCAGCTAAGGCCATCCAAAGTCTCCGGTAGGTCCGGCTCGCGCGGCCACGGCGCCCCCGGGATGGCGGCGACCGCTATAATGCGCACAAGCGAACGATCGTTCTATTTTGTGTGGGCTTCCCTCGCCAGCCCCCGTGGCGCCGCGCCCGGCGGCAGGAAGACCCGCGCGCAAGGGTGGAGACAATGACAATCAAGGAAACCTCGCGGTCTGAATTTATCACGTTGCGCGGGCTGCGCTACCACGTGCGCCACTGGGGCCAGCCCGGCGCGCGCAAGCTGTTCATGCTGCATGGCTGGATGGATGTGGCCGCGTCGTTCCAGTTCCTGGTCGACCACCTGCGCGGCGACTGGCATGTGATTGCGCCTGACTGGCGCGGGTTTGGCGAGACCGACTGGCCCACGCGCTACCCGGGCACGCAGTCGTACTGGTTCGCGGACTATATCGCCGACCTCGAGGCCTTGCTCGACCATTACGAGCCCGACGGCCAGGTCGACCTGGTCGGCCACAGCATGGGCGCCAACGTGATCTGCCTGTATGCCGGCATCCGCCCGCAGCGCGTGCGCCGCGTGGTAGACCTGGAGGGCTTCGGCATGACGGCGACGCGGCCGGTGCATGCACCGAAGCGCTATGCGCGCTGGCTCGACGAACTGCGCACCGGCTCGGCGCTGAAGACGTATGACAGCGTGGACGGCGTCGCTGCCCGGCTGCAGAAGACCAACCCGCGCCTGCCCGACGACCGTGCCGCCTTCCTGGCCGCGCACTGGTCGCGACGCAATGCGGAGGGCCGCTGGGAGATCCTGGGAGATCCGGCGCACAAGCTGGTCAACCCGATGCTGTACCGGCTCGATGAGGTGATGGCGATCTGGGAGCAGGTCAGCGCGCCAGTGCTGCATGTGGAAGCGCGCGATTCTGAAACGCTGCGCAATATCGCCCACAAGCAGGCCATCGACGAATTCAAGGAGCGCTTCCGCGCCTTCCGCGACTTCCGTGAAGCGATGGTCGATGACGCCGGCCACATGCTGCATCACGACCAGCCCGCCGCGGTGGCGGAGCTGGTGGAATCGTTCTGCAGCGCGGTGTGAGCGCTGGCGCCGCCGCTCAGGCGTGCGTCAGCTTTTCCTTCAGCGCGGCGTTGTTGCTGGTGTGCACGTGCACCAGCGCCTTTTCCGGGAAGGCGTAGTGGTAGGCGCGGCGCAATGCCAGCGCGGCCTCGTGGAAGCCTGACAGGATCAGCTTCTGCTTGTTGGTGTAGTAGGCGATATCGCCCGCGGCAAAGATGCCGCGGCGCGAGCTTTCATAAGTGGTGGTGTCGACCAGGATGCGGCCGGCGCGCATGTCCATGTCCCACTGCGCGATCGGGCCCGGCTCGGACACCAGGCCGTACAGCGCCACCAGTTCATCGGTGGGCAGCACCGTGCTGCCGTCGCGGGTGCGCACCTCGACCTCGGTCAGCGGGCCGTCCTGGCCTTCGGTGCGCAGGGCGCCGAGCATGCCGACCACGAAATCCATCTCGCCGGCCGCCACTGCCTCGCGCATTTCCGCGACGGTGCCGTCGGCCGCGCGGAAGCCTTCGCGCCGGTGCACCAGCGTCACGCGCGCGGCCACCTTGCGCAGCGCCAGCGCCCAGTCCAGCGCCGAGTCGCCGCCGCCGGCCACCACCACGCGCTTGCCGGCAAAGCGCGACACATCGCGCACGGCGTAGTGCACGTGGCGGCCTTCCAGTGCCGGCGCTTCCGGCAGCGATACACGCTGCGGCGCAAACGCGCCCGCGCCGGCGCAGATCAGCGCCGCGGCGACATCGAAGCGCTTGCCGCCGTCAGTGGTGACCAGCAGGCGCTCATGGGCGGCATGCCCGTCAGGTGCCGGCTGCCGCGGGATTTCGGACAGGCTTTCCGCGCGCTGGCCGAAGTGCATCGGGAAATCGAACGGCGCGCATTGCTCCAGCAGCCGGTCGACCAGGTCCTGCGCCAGGCAGCCCGGCACGGCGGGGATGTCGTAGATCGGTTTTTCAGGATAGAGCTCGGTGCACTGGCCGCCGGCGCGGTCGAGCACGTCGATCAGCTCGCATCTGAGGCCGAGCACGCCGGCCTGGAACGCGGCAAAGAGCCCGACCGGGCCGGCGCCCACGATCAGGACATCGGTGGTGGTGACGGGGGCTGGTGCGAGGGGGGTAGCGGTGGACATTGGGCATGGCGGGCACGCCAGGTGCCCGCAAAAATGACAGTGCAAGGCCCGACTATACCCCGCACATCGCCCGTTTCCGCCCACGCCAGCGTTGCCGGCAGGGCTTTGGCATGGTGGCTTTCCAGGGGGCGCCGGCGTCACGCATGGAGGGGGCGACGGGAGTAGAATGGCCCCATGCAAAACGCCCACGCCATCAATGCCGACCTGCATTGCCATTCCACCGTGTCCGACGGCACGCTGGCGCCGCGCGCCATCGCGGAAATCGCCCGCGACGCGGGGGTCGCGTTCTGGGCCCTGACCGACCACGACGAACTGGGCGGGCAGGCCGAGGCGCGTGCCGCGGCCGAGGAGTTCGGCATGCGCTATGTGCCGGGCGTGGAGATCTCGGTGACCTGGGCCGGGCAGACCGTGCACATCGTCGGCCTGCAGATCGACCCGCACTGCCCGGAACTGATCGACGGCCTGACCGATACCCGCTCGGGCCGCGCGCGCCGCGCGCGCGATATTGCCGACGCGCTGGCAAAAGTGGGCATCACCGGCGCCTATGAAGGGGCGCTGCAGCACGTGGGCAACCCGGACCTGATCTCGCGCACGCACTTTGCGCGCTGGCTGGTCGACCAGGGCCGTTGCGCCACCGTGGGCGAGGTCTTCAGCGAGTACCTGTCGGAAGGCCGCCCCGGCTATGTCGGCCACCGCTGGGCCAGCCTGGCCGACGCAGTCGGCTGGATCCGCGCCGCCGGCGGCATCGCCGTGATGGCGCACCCGGGCCGCTACAATTACACCGATACCCAGCACGACGCGCTGTTCGATGAATTCACCGCCCTGGGCGGTGGCGCCGTCGAGGTCGTGACTGGCAGCCACACGCCCGACCAGTACCGCCGCTATGCCGCGGTGGCCCGCCACTACGGGCTGCTGGCCTCGCGCGGCTCGGATTTCCACGGCCCCGGCGAAGGGCGCGTCGAGCTGGGCAAGCTGCCGCCGCTGCCGCCGACGGTGACGCCGGTCTGGCACGACTGGTAGGCGCAAGCCCGGCCTGGCCGGGGTACCCCCCAGATTCCGCTCCGATCTGTCTGAATCCGCCACCCTGGTCCATGTCACAGTACTTCGAGATCCATCCGCTCAATCCGCAGTCGCGCCTGGTCAAGCAGGCCGCCCAGATCCTGCAGAAGGGCGGCCTGATTGCGCTGCCGACCGATTCCAGCTATGCGCTGGCCTGCCGGCTCGACGACAAGGCCGCCGTCGAGCGCCTGCGCCGGCTGCGCGGTATCGATGACCGCCACCACCTGACGCTGATGTGCCGCGACCTGTCCGAGCTCGGCAACTTTGCCCGCGTCGACAACCGGCAGTACCGCTGGCTCAAGGGCGCCACGCCGGGCCCGTACGTGTTCATCCTGGAAGCGACCAAGGAGGTGCCGCGGCGGCTGTCGCACCCGGCGCGCAAGACCATCGGCGTGCGCGTGCCTGAACACGCGATTCCGCTGGCGTTGCTGGGCGAGACCGGCGAGCCGCTGATCTCGGCCACGCTGCAGATGCCGGGCGACGAAGAGCCGCTCAACGACCCGGCGGAAATCCGCGCGCGGCTGGAGAAGCAGCTTGACCTGGTGGTGTGCGGCGGCCCGGCGCCGGCGCAGCCGACCACGGTGATCGACCTGACCAGCGGCGAGCCCGAACTGATCCGCGCGGGCCGCGGCGACGTCGAGCGCTTCGGGCTCTGAGTTCCCCGGGCGCTGCCACCCCGCCTGGCGGGTGCACGAGCGTGCGCCTGGGCGGCGCCGGGCCGTTACAATAGGGACCATGGATTCCTCCCTTATCCAGACCTTCGCGGTCTATGCCCTGCCGGTGCTGTTCGCCATCACGCTGCATGAGGCCTCGCACGGCTACGTGGCCAAGCTTTTCGGCGACGACACGGCCTATGCGCTCGGGCGCGTCAGCCTGAACCCGATCCGCCATATCGATCCGATCGGCACCATCGCGGTGCCGCTGCTGCTCTATATCATGACCAGCGGCCAGTTCGTGTTCGGCTATGCCAAGCCGGTGCCGGTGGCGTTCGAGCGCCTGCGTAACCCGCGCTGGCACGGCATGTGGGTGGCGCTGGCCGGGCCGGCCAGCAATGTGGTGCAGGCCTTCGTCTGGGTGCTGCTGGCCATCGGCCTGACCTGGGGCGGCGTGCGCGAGCCGTTTTTCGGCGAGATGGCGCTGGCGGGCGTGCGCGTCAACCTGGTGGTGGCGGCCTTCAACCTGTTCCCGGTGCCGCCGCTGGACGGCGGCCGCGTGCTGACCGCGCTGCTGCCGCAGGGCATTGCCCGCGCGGTGTCGCGCATCGAGCCGTACGGCATCTTCGTGGTGCTGGCGCTGGTGGCCGCTGGCGTGATCACCACGATCTGGATGACGCCGGTGGTCAATGTGCTGATGTCGCTGATCGAGCTAATGCTGCGCCCGATCGTGATGCTGCTGCAGTGACGTGCCGGGGAACGCCATGACGCTATCGCATGCCGGGCTTTCGGCCCCCTCCCCCTGGGTTGCCCGCTGGGCCCACCTGCTGCGCCCCGGCGCGCGGGTGCTGGACCTGGCCTGCGGCAGCGGCCGCCATGCCGCCTGGCTGGCGGCGCGCGGCCACACGGTGCTGGCCGTCGACCGCGACGCCGAGGCCATCGCCGGCCTGCCGGCCGGCGTGACCGGCCGGGTGGCCGACCTGGAGCAGGGCGCCTGGCCGCTGGCCGGCGAGGCGCCGTTCGACGCCATCGTCGTCACCAATTACCTGCACCGGCCGCTGTGGCCGCACCTGGCGGCGGCGCTGGCGCCCGGCGGCATGTGGATTTATGAAACCTTTGCCGCGGGCAATGAAACCGTCGGCAAGCCGTCGCGGCCGGATTTCCTGCTGCGGCCGGGCGAATTGCTCGAAGTGGCGCGCCAGCATGGCCTGCGCGTGGTCGCCTATGAGGATGGCCTGGTCGAAGTGCCGAAAACAGCCTTCGTGCAGCGGATATGTGCGGTGCGCGAGGCGGCTGCCGGCGCCGATGCGCCCGCGCCGGCACGCTACCGGCTCGACGCCTGAGCCAAGCACGGCGCTGTCGGCGAGAATGCCGCTGCACACGTTGAAACAGTTGGTATCAACCCCTGTCCGGGCGGCGGTCGAAGCGGCCTGCGGTTCCGGTACAATCCCGTTATTCGCATCCCGAATTCCTTAACGTTATGACACAGATTACCGGCAGCATTGTCGCCATCGTTACCCCGATGCATGAAGACGGCAGCCTGGACTTCCCGGCCCTGCGCGCACTGGTCGACTGGCACGTGGCCGAAGGCACCGACGGCATCGTGATCGTGGGCACCACCGGCGAGTCCCCGACAGTTTCCGTCGAGGAGCACTGCGAACTGATCCGCGTTGCCGTGGAACAGGCCGGCAAGCGCATCCCGATCATCGCGGGCACCGGCGGCAACTCCACCAAGGAGGCCATCGAGCTGACCGCCTTCGCCAAGAAGGTGGGCGCCGATGCGTCGCTGCAGGTCGTGCCGTACTACAACAAGCCGACCCAGGAAGGCATGTACCGGCATTTCCGCACCATCGCCGAAGCGGTGGAGCTGCCGGTGCTGCTGTACAACGTGCCGGGCCGTACGGTCGCGGACATGAACAACGAGACCATCCTGCGCCTGGCGCAGGTGCCGGGCATCGTCGGCGTCAAGGAAGCGACGGGCAATATCGACCGCGCCGCGCAGCTGATCAAGGACGCGCCGGAAGGCTTTGCCATCTACAGCGGCGACGACCCCACCGCGGTTGCGCTGATCCTGCTGGGCGGCCACGGTAATATCTCGGTCACCGCCAACGTGGCACCGCGCAAGATGCACGAGATGTGCGTTGCGGCGCTCAAGGGCGACGTCGTCACCGCGCGCCGCCTGCACATGGAGCTGATCGGGCTGAACAAGGCCATGTTCATCGAGGCCAACCCGATCCCGGTCAAGTGGGCGCTCCAGCAGATGGGCAGGATGGAAGGCGGTATCCGCCTGCCGCTGACCCCTCTGTCCGAGGCCAACCACGACTATGTACGCAAGGCACTGGCCGCCGCCGGCCTGCTGGCCTGATCTTTCGCGGCGTCCTGCTGTCGCACCACCTACTAGGATTGCGTGTCAATGAAACTGAAGCTTAACCGCCGCGGGGCGACGCAAGTC